>JANQSB010000112.1 GCA_028284295.1 Myxococcota bacterium
CTGCACATCCAGCAGTGCGCGGGCTGTGGCCACTTCTACCATCCGCCCCGCTACCTGTGTCGCGAGTGCGGCTCGGCGGAGCTCGCGTTCGTTCCCTCGTCGGGTCGCGGCCGGATCTTCTCGTGGACCGTCACCCATCGGCCCGTGGATCTCGCCTGGGCGGCAGAGATCCCCTACGCGACGGTGGTGGTCGCCATGGACGAGGGTCCGCGCATCGTCGGTGCACTGAGCGGGATCTCCCCCGATGCCCTTCGGCTCGACCTGCCCGTACGGGCCGAGATCGAGAAGGTCAGCGACGAGTTCGCCCGCATCTGGTTCGTGCCGGACGAGGGGGCGGGAGAACCGCCCGAGAGGGAGGCGTAGCCATGGAGTTCGAGTGGGACGACCAGTACGCGGCCTTCCGCCAGGAGCTGCGCGCCTTCATCCAGCAGCGCCGGACCCCGGAGCTGCTGGCCGAGTACGCCAGCACCTACGGCAGCGGGGGACCGCTCATCGCGGCCTTCCACAAGGAGCTCGACGAGCGCGGCTGGATGCGGATGTGCTGGCCGGTGGAGCACGGTGGAGAGGGTCGGAACCTCCTCTACCAGTACATCTTCGTCGAGGAGATGGAGTACTTCGGGATGCCCTACGGCAACCTCACCTACACGTCGATCGCTCCGTCCATCGTCGCGTTCGGCAGCGAGGAGCAGAAGGCGGCCTGGCTGCCGGGCATCTACCGGGGCGAGTACTGCTTCGCGATCGGCTACAGCGAGCCCAATGCCGGTACCGACCTGGCTTCCCTGCGCACGCGGGCCGAGCTCGACGGCGACGAGTACGTGATCAACGGTCAGAAGATCTGGACCTCCCTGGCGGACGTCTCGACACACATCTGGCTGGCGGTCCGGACCGATCCCGACGCCCGCAAGCACGCCGGCATCTCGCTCATCGTGGTGCCGACGGAGACGCCCGGCGTGACCATCCGGCCGCTCTACACCATGTACGGCGGGCACACCTGCGAGACCTTCTACGACGACGTTCGGGTGCCGGCCGCCAACGTGGTGGGAGGAGTCAACCAGGGCTGGAGCATCGTGATGCACGCGCTCAACCACGAACGGGTGGGCCTGGCGGCCACGGGCGCCCTGGCGCGCATCTACGACCAGCTGGTCGAGCACCTGCGCGAGAAGCGCCCGGAGAAGCTCGCCGACCCCGCGGTCCGGCGCCGCCTGGCCGAGCTCGAGCTCGACCTCCGCGAGCATCGCACCCTGGCGCTGCAGAACGCCTGGCTGATCTCCCAGGGTGGCACGCCGATCGCCGAAGCCTCGATGGCCAAGATCTCCGGCACCGAGCTCCGCACCCGTATCGCGAACGTGTCGATGGACCTGCTGGGTCGCGAAGGCGGGCTCGCCTCGGAGAACGGAGAGCTCGCGCCCTACGACGGTCGCGCGGAGTTCAACTTCCGCCTGTCGCCGATCTTCCGCTTCGGCGGCGGCACCAACGAGGTGCAGCGCGACATCGTGGCGGCCGCGGGCCTCGGCCTGGCCCGCCGCTAGGAGCTTCACGGCATGAATCTCGAGCTCAGCGAGACCCAGAGCCTGCTTCGCGAGACGGTCCGCGCCTACCTGGAGCGCGAGCTTCCCTACGACCGCATCCGCGAGCTGGAGAAGGAAGGCGCCACGGACCAGGCCCTGTGGAAGGAGCTGGTGCGGCAGGGCTGGCTGGGCCTGCCCTTCTCGGAGGCGCGCGGGGGTGGAGGCGGATCGCTCGTCGACGTGGGGCTCCTGGTCGAGGAGCTGGCGCGCCGTGCCGCCATCGTCCCGATCCTGGAGGTGGCGGCCCTGGGGCACGTGCTCGAGCGGCTCGGCGACGCGCGCGAAGGCCTGGACGCTCTGGTCGCCGAGATCCTCGCCGGCAATGCGACGCCGGTCCCCGCCATCTGGGAGGGTGCCGGCTGCTCGGATCCGGTCGCGCTCGAGGTCTCGTCGGGCACGGTTCGCGGCCGCAAGAGCTTCGTCGACCACGGGCAGTTCGCGACCCACCATGTGGTGGCCGCGACCGACGGCCTGTGGCTGGTGGACGCGCGCGGGCCGGGCGTCGAGACCCGAACCCTGCGATCGATCGGCCGCACGCCGGTGTGTCACGTCGACTACGCGGACGCGCCGGCCACGAAGCTGGCGGGGCCCGACGCGACCGCCGGGCTCGTCCGGCTGGGCCGCACGCTCGCGGCCGTCCAGATCGTCGGTGCCATGCAGCAGGCCCTCGACATGACCGTGGAGTACGTGAAGGTGCGGGAGCAGTTCGGGGTCGCCATCGGCACCTTCCAGGCCGTCCGGCACCACGCCGCCGACATGGCGATCCGCGTCGCCAGCGCGCGCATCCTCGCCTACGAGACCCTCGACGCCATCGACCGCGGCGTCGCGGGCGACGCCCAGGCGGCGCTCGCGAAGGCCTCCGCCTCGCGCGCGGCACCCGAGGTGACCATGATGGCCCACCAGCTGCACGGCGGGAACGGCGTGATCGAGGAGAACGACCTCTACTTCTATACGCTCCGTGCCAAGGAGCAGTCCCTGGCCTGGGGAAGCTTCGACGAGTGCATGGCGGTGGTCGCCGAGCGTGTGCACGAGGAGCAGGACTGGTTCTGATGAGCAAGACGACGAGCGAAGCCGGGAACGAAGCCAGCGGAGCCGGGAACGAAGCCAACAGCGAAGACAGCCACCTGCTCGTCGAGCGCCGCGACGACGGGGTCATGATCCTCACCATGAACCGGCCCGAGGCGCGCAACGCGCTCAGCCCGCAGATGCTCCTGAAGCTGTGCGACGCCTGGCACGAGTTCGCGGACACGAAGGAGCTGCGCGTCGCGATCCTCACCGGTGCGGGCGACAGCGACTTCTGCGCGGGCGGGGACCTCAAGCTGACCATGCCGCTGATGACCGGCGCCCGGCAGCCCGAGGACGAGTGGGACCACGCGCTGCTCGCCAATCCCGGCCGCTTCACCGACGGCATCCTGCGCGGCTACGACATCTACAAGCCCATCATCGCCGCGGTGAACGGCAACGCCCTGGGCGGCGGAACCGAGATGATGAACGCCTGCGACCTGCGCGTCGCGTCCGACAACGCGGTCTTCGGCACGCCCGAGGTCAAGGTCGGGCTGCTGCCCGGTGGCGGCTCCATCACCCGTCTGCCCCGGCAGATCCCGTACGCGAAGATGATGGAGATGTTGATGGTGGGTCGGCCCTTCAGCGCCGCGGAGTGCCTGGAGATGGGCCTGCTCAACTACGTCGTACCGCAGGGCCAGCTGATGGCGAAGGCGCTCGAGCTCGCCGAGCTGTGCGCCCAGAACGGCCCCCTGGCGATGGCCAAGGTGAAGGAAGGAGTGATCCGTTCGAGCGGGCTGCCCCTCGCGGAGAGCTACGAGATCGAGAACGAGGTGTCGGCCGCGGTCATGACCTCGAAGGACGCGCGGGAGGGACCGCGCGCCTTCAAGGAGAAGCGCAAGCCGGTCTTCACCGGCGAGTAGGGCCGGGGCCGCTCAGGCGCTCGCGCGGGCGAGCCTGATCTGCCGGACGCCCAGGTACTGCAGCGCCGCGAAGCTCGTGACGATGGCCGAGAGCGCGAGCATGACGCCGGTGCCGAGCTCCGTCAGCCAGCCGGACAGCAGCAGCGGGACGGCCGTCGTCGCCACCCAGGCCAGGTCCATGGCGACGATCGCGAGCCCCACGCCCGGGCGGATCGCGGGGCGCGAAGCGATGTAGAAGAGCAGCGCGGAGAAGAGGACGAGCCCCCCGCCCTGCACCGGCAGGATCAGGGCATCGCGGATGCCGAGGGTGCTGGCCAGCGACTCCCCGGCGAGCAGTGCCGTCCCGCCGCAGAGGCCGGAGAAGGCGCCGTTGACGCGAAGGGCGGTGCGAAGCAGTCGGTCGGGTGTGTTCGAGCTCATCTCGGGTCGTTCCTCTTCTGGAAGGGCGCGTGGAAGGCTTGTAGAGGGGCGCGCGGCTCAGCGCGCCAGGTGTCGTTCGATCAGCTCCGTCGCCGCCTGGCGCGCGCGTCCGAAGGCCGCGTCGTCGTCCAGCAGCTCGCGGGCCCAGTTCGCCTCCTGGGCGAACGCGTGCAGCTGGAAGACGAGCTGCCGGGGGTCGGTGTCCTCCCGCAGCTCTCCCTGGCGGACCGCCGTGCGCGCTTCGCGCAGCAGATCGCGGACCCAGGCCAGGGCCAGCTGGGCGAGCCGGTCGCGGACGGCCCCTTCCCGGCTGCCGTACTCGCTGGTGGTCGTGAAGAAGAAGCAGCCACCCCGGAACGCGATGCCCTCGACGTAGTCGAGCCACGAGTCGTGCAGCGCGCGCAGGCGTTCGAGCCCGGGCTCGGCGTCGCGCGCCGGGGGCAGCACCTTCGCCTCGAAGTCGGCCTGGGCGGCGGCCACCGTGGCCAGCTGCAGCTCCTGCTTGGAGCCGAAGTGGGCGAACAGCCCGCTGCGGCTCATGCCCGTCTCGGAGGCCAGCCGACCGATGGAGAGGCCCTCGAGCCCCTGCTCGGAGCCCAGGTCGACGGCGCTCTCGAGGATCTCGCGCCGCTTCCGGGCGCCGTGGCCGCGGGGCTCGTCGGGACGGGTCGTCGTCGGCATGACACGCTGGATAGCACAGTTGTACTATTTATCAAGAACGAATGTTCTTCCTGAATGTCCGACCCTCCGTGCCCACGGCCGTAGAATCCGGTGCCGTCCGGGCCGACGGGCGGGTCGAAGGAGGCGAGTGGATGTCGGGTGCGCTGGGTGCGGTGGTGGTCGGGACGGGCTTCGGGGTCATCACGCACCTGCGGGCCCTGCGTGCGGCCGGCTTCGAGGTGCTTGCCCTGGTCGGGCGCGACCCCGAGAAGACGGCCGCGCGTGCGGCCGGGGCCGGCGTGCCGCACGGGCTCACCTCGCTCGCCGAGGCCCTCGCGCTTCCGGGCGTCGACGCCGTCGCGGTCGCCACCCCACCCCATACCCACTGCGCCATCGTGCTTCAGTCGCTCGACGCGGGAAAGCACGTCCTGTGCGAGAAGCCCTTCGCGGCGGATGCCGACGAGGCGCGTCGCATGCTGGCGGCCGCCGAGGCCAGTGGCCTCGTCCACCTGCTCGGCTGCGAGTTCCGCTTCGCCACCGGCCAGGCCCTCGCGACACGCGCCGTCCGCGAGGGGCGCATCGGTGAGCCACGCCTGGCGACCTTCCTGCTGCAGATGCCCGCCCTCGCCGACCCGGCGGGCGAGGTGCCCGCCTGGTGGACTTCCCGGGAGGAAGGCGGCGGCTGGCTGGGCGCCTATGCGTCCCACGTGATCGATCAGGTGCGTGCCACGCTGGGAGACTTCGAGGGATTGAGCGCCTCGCTGTCCCTGGTGTCGGAGCGGGAGTGGACGGCGGAGGACAGCTACAGCGTTCACTTCCGCACGCGCTCCGGAGTCGACGGCATCCTGCAGAGCTCGGCGGGGTCGTGGGGCCCGCCCGCCCTGTGCACCCGCATCTCCGGCACGCGCGGGACGCTCACCGTGCAGGGAGACGACGTGCAGCTCGCCGATCGGGAGGGGGCGAGGAGCCTCGAGGTTCCCGACGACCTGAAGCTGCCGGCTCCGGTGCCGCCGCCCGCCGAGCTGCTCCACACCACCTACGACATGCTGCACTCGATGGGGATCGACCTGGCGCCCTACACGCGCCTCTTCGAGGCCTTCGCCGGACGCATCCGAGGTGAAGGGGGCGACGAGGACCCGGCCCCCGCGACCTTCGCGGACGGCGTGGCCTGCCAGTCGGTGCTGGACGCCATCCGGCGCTCCGACGCCGAACGCTGCTGGGTCTCCCTCGACTGACCGGGTCGCCCACCGGGTCCTTGCCCCCGGGTGCAATCTCGGGGAAGCTTCGCGCCCCGCGAGCCGGCCCGTTTCCCCCGAAGCCGCCTCAACGAATCGCCGAGCCTGGAGGAGCCCCCGTGGCCTACGAAGACGAGTTGATTGCAGGAATCGCCGCCGTGCGCGCCGCTTCGCGCGTGTGCCGTTCCGTCCAGCAGCGCCTGGCCACCGCCGAGGCCCTGGAGAAGAAGGACAAGAGCCCCGTCACCGTGGCCGACTTCGCATCCCAGGCCATCGTCTGCGAGCAGCTGATGCGCGCGCTGCCCGGCGACGCGGTGGTGGGCGAGGAAGGCTCCGAGGAGCTGCGCGAGGGCGCGCAGTCGAACCTGCTCGAGGCCGTGGTGCGCGAGGTGACGAGCGAGGTCGCGGGCGACGCCGACCAGGTGCTCGCTTGGATCGACCGCGGGGGCGCCGATGCGAGCGGCGACCGCTACTGGACTCTCGACCCCATCGACGGCACCAAGGGCTTCCTGCGCGGCGAGCAGTACGCGGTGGCCCTGGGCCTGCTGGAGAAGGGCGAGGTCGTGGTCGGCATCCTCGGCTGCCCCAACCTCGACGACGGCCAGGGCGGACAGGGCGCCCTCTTCGCCGCCGTGCGGGGTGGAGGCTCGCGACTGCTGCCGCTCTGGGAGCAAGGCGACGAGGGTGCTGCCGTCCAGGTGTCCCAGGTGGGCTCGACCGCCGAGGCGCGCTTCTGCGAGTCCGTCGAGTCCGGCCACTCCAACCAGGACCAGTCCGCGCGGATCGCGGCGGGGCTCGGGATCACCCAGGAGCCCTTCCGCATCGACAGCCAGTGCAAGTACGCGGCCATCGCCCGGGGTGACGCGTCCATCTACCTGCGCATGCCGACCCGCGCCGACTACCGCGAGAAGATCTGGGACCACGCCGCGGGCAAGCTCGTGGTCGAGGAGGCCGGCGGTCGCGTGACCGACGTCGAGGGCAACGACCTGGACTTCACCCACGGTCGCACCCTGGACGCCAACCGCGGTGTGGTGGCCACCTGTGGTCCGATCCACGACGAGGTGATCGCGGTGGTCAAGCGGGTGCGCGCGGAAGGCTGATCGCCGTGTCGGGACCGCGTGTCCTGATCGTCGGGGGCGGCATCGCCGGCCTGGCCACGGCGGCCGGCCTCGCCCGGGCGGGGATCGAGTGCGAGGTCGTCGAGCGCGCCGAGCGCTGGGCTCCCCTGGGCGCGGGCATCGTGCTGGGTGTCAATGCCATGCGGGTGATGGGGAGCCTCGGTCTCGCCGAAGCCGCCGTCGCCCGGGGCCAGCGCCTGGGCGCCGGGGCCATCACCGACGCCGACGGTCGCGCACTGGGCAGCACCGACTTCGAGGCGCTCGCCGCGGAGCTCGGACCGACCGTGGCGATCCATCGCGCGGCGCTCCACGAGGTGCTGATCGAGGGCGCCCGAGGCGTACCGATCTCCCTGGGAGCCAGCGTCGAGGCTCTCGAGCCCGAAGGCGACGTCGTGCGGGCGCGTCTCACCGACGGTCGGGAGGAGTGCTTCGACCTGGTGGTGGGCGCCGACGGCATCCGCTCCCGAACCCGCGAGCTCCTCTTCCCGGAGAGCTCCCTCGCCTATGCGGGCTACACCTGCTGGCGTCTGGTGGTGGACGCGCCGGTCGACAGCGTCCGTATGTGCGAGATGTGGGCGCCCGGTCACCGTTTCGGCGTGGTGCCCATCGGCGACGGCCGCGTCTACTGCTTCGCGGTCGCCAACGCGCCCGCCGGTCGCACCGATCCCGAGCCCGGGCGCCTCGAGCGTTTCCGGGAACGCTTCGCGCGCTTCGGCGGTCAGGTGCCGCGCATCCTGGAGGCGCTGGAGCGCGACGACCAGCTCATCCACAACGACCTCGAGGAGCTTCCGGCATGTCCCTGGTACCAGGGACGTGTCCTGCTGATCGGCGACGCCGCCCATGCCATGACGCCCAACATGGGCCAGGGTGCCGCGATGGCACTGGAGGACTCGATGGTGCTCGTCGAGCTGCTGCGCGACGGCACCCGGGTCCCCGAGGCGCTCGCCTCCCTGGCTCGTCGACGGGAGCCGCGGGTGCGCTGGGTGCAGAGCCAGTCGCGGCGCATCGGTCGCATGGGGCAGCTGTCGAGCCCCCTGGCCTGCGCGCTGCGCAACGCCTTCCTGCGGCTGGTGCCGGATCGCGCCAGCGCCAGCGCCCTGCGACGGATGGCGACCGCCCCGATCTGAAGGCGCGACTCGCCTCCTAGCCGGCTGGCGCCGCCTGGGGGCCGCGCACCAGCTTGCCCGGCAGCGCCCCGGTGGGCTCGCCGTGCTCGTAGGTGACCTGACCGCTCTGCACCGTGTACTCGTAGCCGTCGATCTTCTGGATCAACCGCTTCCCCTCGGCCGGAAGGTCGTAGACCATCTCCGGCGCGTGGATGTGGAGCCGCTCGAAGTCGATCACGTTCAGGTCGGCCTTCATGCCCGGCGCGATCACGCCCCGATCCTCCATGCCGTAGAGCCTGGCGGTCTCGCTCGTCTGCGATGCCACCACCTTCTCGAGCGGCAGCCGGTCTCCGCGTGAGCGGTCGCGCACCCAGTGGGTGAGCAGGAAGGTCGGCATGCTGGCGTCGGCGATCAGGCCGCAGTGGGCGCCGCCGTCCGACAGGCCGAAGACCGAGCGGGGGTGCTCCATCATGGCCTTGATGGGCTCGAGACTGCCGTTCGCGTACCCGAGCAGCGGCAGGTAGATGAGGCCCTTGCCGTCGTTCTTCAGCATGACGTCGTAGGCCACCTCGGCGGGGTCGCGACCCTCGCGCTGGGCGATGGCGGCCAGGTTCTCTTCCGGCGCGGGCTCGTAGTTCGGCGGGTCTCCCAGCTCGTACATCATCGGGAAGCCCATCATGATCATCATGGCGGGGCCCGGAAGACCGCTGAGGTCCGGCTTGTTGTCCAGGATCCGGGCCTTGACGGCGGGGTCGGCCAGCTTGGCGAGACGCTCGTCGCGCGGCAGATCCGCCAGCGCCTGGTAGTCGGGGTGTGCGACGAAGGGATGGAAGCTGCTCTCGAAGGAGAGCAGCAGCCCGGCCGGCCGCTGCGCGACCTGCGGCGTCAGGCAGCCGCCCTCGGCCGCGTCCTTCTCGACGGCGGCCAGCAGCCGCTTCCACTGATCCGGGTCGGTGGGGCTCTGCAGGCACGCGAAGGCCACCGGTCGTCCCGTCTCCTTGCCGAGTCGGCTCATCCAGGCCAGCTCGTCACCTTCGGGCGCCAGGTCGCTCGCCACCTCGAAGACGCCGTGCCCGACCTCGCCGAGCATGCGGCCGATGCCCAGCACCTCCTCGTCCTCGGCGTTCGTGCCCGGGACCACCTCGCCGTCCTTGGCGCGGTGCAGGATCGTGCGCGAGGTCGAGAAGCCGAGCGCCCCGGCCTCGAGGCCCTCCTTCACGAGCTTCGCCATGGCGTCGATGTCCTCGGCGCTGGCCTTCTCGTTCTTGGCGCCGCGCTCGCCCATCACGTACGCGCGCACCGCGCCGTGCGGGATCTGCGCGCCCACGTCCACCGCGCGCGGCATCTTCTCGAGCGCGTCCAGGTATTCGGGGAAGCTCTCCCAGGCCCACTGGATGCCTTCGGCCAGGGCGGTGCCCGGAATGTCCTCGACCCCCTCCATCAGCTGGATGAGGAAGTCCTCCTGGCCGGGCTTCACGGGGGCGAAGCCCACGCCGCAGTTGCCCATGACGATGGTCGTCACGCCGTTCCAGCCGGAAGGCGTCAGATGCGGATCCCAGGTGACCTGTCCGTCGTAGTGGGTGTGGATGTCGACCCAGCCCGGCGTCACGAGCATCCCGGTCGCGTCGATCTCCCGCTGGCCCGCGCCGACGTCCTTGCCCACGGCCACGATGCGATCGCCATCGACCGCCACGTCCGCAACCCGTCCGGGAGCCCCGGTGCCATCCACGACGGTCCCACCCCGAATCACCAGATCATGCATCTCGAAACTCCTCAGTATCTCGTGGCTGTCGGGCTTCTATCCATCCGCCACCCCACCGAAGGGGCCCGTGACGCCCGTCTCTCGGCCGGAAGCTCTCGAAAGTACCACAACGCCCCACCCCGAAGCCCCGAGGTCGGGGCGTGTGCAGGGCCTGCGACGACGTATGGCATGACGAAGACCCGGCAAGGGGAAAACAGCGCCGCCCAGGGAGGAGCAGGCCCTGCGCACGTCCCGGCCCTGCCCCACGGCCCCTCGCCGCGGGCCCCGACGACAAGCTTCTCGTCGGGGGTTAGTTGTTCTCCGCTTCGATGGCTTCGAGCCAGGCGTCGTCGGACCCCGTCTCGATCTCTTCGAACAGGAAGCTCGTCAGATACCGCTCGCCGGTGTCCGGAAGCATCACCAGGATGACGGAGCCCGGCTCGGCGTTGGCGGCGATCTGCAGCCCCGCCGCCGCCGTCGCCCCGGACGAGATGCCGCAGAAGATTCCCTCCTCCCGTGCCAGGCGATGGGCCGTGTCCTTGGCCTCCTCGTCGCTGACCGGACGCAGCTCGTCGTAGACCTCCTGGTTGAGGACCCCCGGCAGGAAGTCCGGCGTCCAGCCCTGGATCTTGTGGGGCTGCCAGTCGTTGCCGGCCAGCATCGAGGCGCCTGCGGGCTCCGTGGCGATGATCTTCACCTCGGGCCGCGCCAGCTTGATGACCTCGCCGGCGCCGGTCATGGTGCCGCCGGTCCCCCAGCCGCTGACCCAGTAGTCGAGCCGCCGGCCCGCGAAGTCGCGCAGGATCTCGGGCCCCGTGGTCTGCCGGTGATAGGCGGGGTTCGCGGGGTTGTCGAACTGCTCGGTGAGGAACCAGCCGTGGCGCTTGGCGAGCTCCTCGGCCTTCTTGACCATGCCGGTACCCCGCTCGGCGGCCGGCGTGAGGATCACCTTCGCGCCCATGGCACGCATGATCTGGCGGCGCTCCACCGAGAAGCTCTCGGCCATGACGGCCACGAAGGGATGACCGGTGGCGGCGCACACCATGGCGAGGGCGATGCCCGTGTTGCCCGACGTGGCCTCGATGACGGTCTGCCCGGGGGCCAGCACGCCCCGCTTGTGGGCGTCGTCGATGATGGCGAAGGCCAGGCGGTCCTTGACCGAGCCGATCGGGTTGAAGGCCTCGACCTTCGCGTACATCTCGACGTGGTCGGGCGCGATGCGGTTGAGCTTCACGACCGGCGTGTCGCCGATCGTCTCCAGGATGTCGTCGTAGATCACTGGGGGGTCTCCTCGGGAATCGGGCGCCGGTCACCCAGTATCCCCGAAGGGGGAGGGGAGGCAACCCGTGCGAGGGCGGTGACGCCTTCCAGGCCCCTGTTGACAGTTCTATCAATTAGGGTTAATGATAGTTCTATCATTTAATCTGCCGGAAGACGCGTGCTCCGGCGGCATCCGGACCTGGAGACGATTCCCATGCCCCCCGCTTCCCAGAAGGCCCGCACTCCCCGCACCCGCTTCGGCGACCGCATGAGCGACACGGACGCGATCATGTGGAACATCGAGTCGGATCCCGCCCTCCGCTCGACGATCGTCTGCCTGTGGGTGCTCGATCGCTCGCCCGACTGGGAGCGGCTGGCGGGAAAGCTGGAGGACGCCGCCGCGGCGATTCCCCGCCTCCGCCAGCGACCCGTGGCGGACCCCCTCGGCATCGCACCGCCGGCCTGGGAGGAGGACCCGCACTTCGACGTCAGCTTCCACGTCCGGCGGCACGGGCGGCCGGGCGACGGATCCCTCCGCGCCCTCATGGATGCCGCGCAGCCCCTCGGCATGCAGGCCTTCGACCGCGATCGCCCGCTCTGGGAGTTCCACCTCTACGAAGGTCTGGAGGGAGGTCGCGCCGGCGTCGTCATGAAGCTCCACCACTCGATCAGCGACGGCGTCGGTCTCGTC
>JANQSB010000141.1 GCA_028284295.1 Myxococcota bacterium
CCAGCTCAGCTCGGGCCAGAACGTCGCGACCGGCATCGCCGAGCTCAAGACCACTGACGCTCGCTGCAACTGCAGCCTCGGACCGCCCGACCCCAACGACGAGTGCCCGGATCCGCCTCCCGACGACACGACCCCGGCCTCCATCCTGATGCAGCTCGAGCAGCTCCCCATCATCGACACCTTCGAGGACGAGGACGGAAACCCCGACCCCGACCCGCAGCTCCTCGAGATCTGCGATGCCGACGACGATGCCTGCCTGAACCCCGACTGTCTCGAGGTCTCCAACGACCTGCTCCGCTGCGAGGAGCCCGTCTGCTACGCGGTGACGGAGATCCCCCCCGAAGAGCAGGTCGACGGGATCGCCTTCCGCTGCGACTTCCCCGTCGACCCCAACTTCCCGTTGGTCGCCTTTGCGAACCCCCTCGGCATCACCCTCGTCAACAACGGGCTCGCCCCGCCCGAAGCGACGAACGTCCTCGACTTTCCCAACAACCCGGGGCTCACCATCGACGTGCGGGACCGCGGCTGCACGCTCTCGACCGAGGACCCGCCGGGAAATTGCACGACGGGTCTCGAGCCGACCCTCTTCGAGGTATCGGCCGACGGCTTCGACGGCACCACCGGGTCGGCTTCGCTCGTGCGGGTCTCGGACCGCTCGCGTCTCACGCTGAGCGTCGGGCAGATCGAGACCCTCGAGCTCCGCGACACGGCGCGCGCGTCCCTCGAAGGCGGCCAGCTCGAAGTGGCGAACGCCATGGACGGCTCCGAGCTGCGGCTCTCGGGCGGCACGGTCGATCACTGGACCGCCGACGCCGACTCCTCGGGCCGGATCGACGGTGGCGGGGTGAACACCCTCGACGCACTCGCGCAGTCCTTCGTGCGCATCGTGTCGAGTGCGGGTGGAGGCTTCACTGTGGACGGGACGGGCGTCCCTTTCGGTCCGGTCGTCGACGACACGGGGCTTCTCGCCGGGATGCTGCTCGGCGGCACGATGCTGAACGTGGACTTCGATCGGGGCGGGGACGCCGGGACCCTCTACCTGCTGGACGGGGCCGAGCTGCAGGCGGTCGTGTCGCTGATCCTCGTCGACACGCCGAACGCCGCCGACCCGGACACGGGCCTGGGCGCCGTGTCGGCCGACTACTGGATCACCCAGAGCGAGATCAGCAACGGGGAGTACGCCGGGTTCCTGAACGCCATGGGCCGCGTCGACCCCTTCGGCCTGTGGGACAGCCGCATGAACGACATCGGAATCGAGCGGACCGGCGGTCAGGGCAACTTCCGCTACGAGGCCGTCACCGGGCGAGCGGACAAGCCCGTCGTCTACGTCTCGCTCTTCGACGCCATGCGCTATGCGAACTGGCTGCACAACGGCAGCCCGCTGCAGGGCGACGAGAACGCCGAGGACGGCAGCTACCTCTTCGAGGACGGCGTCCTCGTCGGCGGTAGACAGCCCGGCGCCACCTGGGTGGTCCCGACTGCCGACGAATGGTTCAAGGCCGCCTACTACGATGCGTCGAGCGACGCCTGGCTCGAGTTCCCGACGGCGAGCGATACCGAGCCCAGCGCGCAGCTTCCCTCGCGCGACGTCGGCAACGGCGTGAACGCCGAGGCTGCCCTTCCCGCCGACTCCCCGCGCAGCGAGGCCGGCGCCTACGCGTTCTCGGCCAGCCCCTACGGAACCTTCGACCAGGGGGGCAACGTCCTCGAGTGGCTGGAGGACTCGCTCGACCTGCGCGGCGGGCACTGGAATGCCACCGCCGCGGCGACGGGTCGCCAGGCGACGCCGATCACCGTCGCCGACAGCGACAGCGCCGAGGACTTCGTCGGCTTCCGACTGGTGTCCCTCGTCCCCGAGCCCTCGGCCGCGCTGCTGGCCGGAAGCGCGCTGCTCGCCCTCGCCGGGATCCGCCGCGGCGGCAAGGCCCTGCGACGGGAGGTTTGACGGATCGCCTGGGCGCGCTAGAACGTGTTCTAGTTTCCGCCCCGCTTCCTGTCTCTGGTTCCGGGGCGAGCCGATCGCCGATGCGGCGCCCCGAGGAAAGAGCGACATGTACATCGACTACTCGCCGGAGCAGAAGGCTCTGCGCGACGAGCTGCGCGCCTACTTCGCGGGCCTGATGACCGACGAGGAGCGCGCCGGGCTGCGCGCCACGGAGGGAGGCGAGACCTACCGGCGAATCGTGCGGCAGATGGGCAAGGACGGCTGGCTCGGACTCGGCTTCCCCCGGGAGTACGGGGGCCAGGGCCGGACCGCGCTCGAGCAGTTCATCTTCATCGACGAGCTGCGCCGCGCCGGAGCTCCCTACCCCTTCGTGACCCTCAGCACGGTGGGCCCGGCCCTGATGGAGCTGGGATCCGAGGAGCAGAAGGCCGAGTTCATCCCGAAGATCCTGGCCGGCGAGGTCCACTTCGCCATCGGCTACAGCGAGCCCGAAGCCGGTACCGATCTCGCATCGCTCAAGACCCAGGCGCTCCGCGACGGGGACGAGTACGTCATCGACGGGACGAAGATCTTCACCAGCGGCGCCCACGACGCCGACTACGTGTGGCTCGCCGCTCGCACCAGCGACGAAGGAAAGAAGCACCACGGAATCACCATCTTCATCCTCGACGCCCGCGACCCCGGCTTCAGCACCTCGCTGATCCACACCATCGGCGAGGTGTCCACCTGCATGAGCTACTACCAGGGCTGCCGCGTCCACGAGCGCAACATCGTCGGCGGGGTGAACGGCGGCTGGAAGCTCATCACCAGCCAGCTCAACCACGAGCGGGTCGGGCTGGCGGCGTTCGGCGGGCTGGCCCTCAAGCACTACGACGACGTCGTCCACTGGGCGCGAGAGACCGAGGCGGAAGAAGGCGTCCGGGTCGTGGACCAGGCCTGGGTGAAGAGCGCGCTCGGCGAGGCACGTGCCCGACTGGACGCGATGCGCCTGATGAACTGGCGCATGGCCTGGCAGCTCGAGCAGGGCGCGATGAACCCCGCCCAGGCCTCGGCCGTCAAGGTCTACGGCACGGAGGCGGTGATCGAGGTCTACCGGCTGCTCCTCGACGTGCTGGGGAGTGCGGGCGCGGCGCGCAAGGGCTCGCCCGCGGCCGTGCTGCGCGGCGACCTCGAGCTCAACTACCGGGTCGCCACCATCAACACCTTCGGTGGCGGCGTCAACGAGATCCAGCGCGAGATCGTGTCGATGGCGGGGCTGCGGATGCCCCGGGTCCCACGCTAGGAGCAGGATATGGACTTCGGGTTCACGGAAGAGCAGGAGGCGGTTCGCGAGCTGGCCCGCCAGATCTTCGGCGACCATGCCGCCCCCGAGCGCCTGCGGGAGGTCGAGGCGTCGGAAGACGGGATCGACCGGCCGCTGTGGCGGGCGCTGGGCGAGGCGAATCTGCTGGGGCTCCCCCTGCCGGAAGAGCACGGGGGCTCGGCCATGGGCCTGATGGAGGTCGCCATCCTGCTCGAAGAGCAGGGGCGCTGCGTGGCCCAGGTCCCGGTCCTCGCCAGCGTGGTGCTGGGCGCCCTGCCCGTCGCCCGCTTCGGCAGCGACGCGCAGAAGCAGAGCCTGCTCCCCGGCGCCGCGACCGGCGAGACCATCCTGTCGGCCGCCCTCGAAGAGCCCGCCTCGAGCAGTCCCGAGCGACCGCGCACCACCGCCACCCGGGAAGGCGACGGCTGGCGGCTCGACGGTGAGAAGATCTCCGTCCCCGTCGCGCACCTGGCCGAACGGGTCCTGGTCCCCGCCCTCACGGCGGACGGGGTGGCCGTGTTCCTCGTGGACCCGGCCGCGGAGGGCGTGATCCTGGAGCCGCAGCTCATGACCAACCGCGAGCCCCAGTCGCGGATGCAGCTCGACGGTGTCCGGCTGAAGGACGACTCGATTCTCGGAGACCCGACGACCGGCACCGAGATCGTCGCCTTCCTGTCGGGACGAGCCCGGGTCGGCGTGGCGGCCACCATGCTCGGGGTCGCCGCGGAAGCGCTGCGTCGCACCGCCGAGTACACCGGAACCCGACGCCAGTTCGAGAAGCCCATCGGCTCGTTCCAGGGCGTCTCCCTGCGTGCCGCCGACGGCTACATCGACGTCGAGTGCATGCGGTCGACCCTGTGGCAGGCCCTGTGGAAGCTCGACGAGGAGCTGCCCGCCGAGCTCGAGATCGACGTCGCGAAGTGGTGGAGCAGTCACGGCGGACATCGTGTGGTCCACACCGCCCAGCACCTGCACGGCGGTACCGGAGCCGACATCGACTACCCGATCCACCGCTTCCTGCTGTGGTTCAAGCAGCTCGACCTGACTCTGGGCGGAGCCGCACCACACCTGGCGCGCATCGGCGAGCAGGTCGCCCAGGGCGCCTAGGGCGGGGTAGGGAAGGTCTGCACGGGGTGCAGACCCCGTGGCTTCTGCACGGAGGGCTCCGGATCGGCGGGACGGATCGGGCTGTGCCATGCTGCCCGGCGTGCCGGTCGAAGTCCGTATGCCCGAGCTCGCTTCCGACATGACGGAGGCCGATCTCGTCGCGTGGCTCGTCAAGCCGGGTGACCGGGTGCAAGCCGGCGACCTGATCGCCGAGATCGAGACCGACAAGTCGACGGTCGAGTTCGAGTCGCCGGTGACGGGCACCCTGATCGAGATCCGGGTGCCCGAAGGTACCGACGGGGTCGGCGTCGGGACCGTGCTGGCGGTGTTCGACGGCGAGGGCGACGCACCCGCCGCGGAAGCAGCGCAGGAGCCCGCAGCCGCTCCGCCGCCACCGCCAGCCCCGACACCCGCGAGCCCCACCGAGGACAGCTCGCCAGCCCGGCCGCGCGCCGCAGCAGCCGGCGAAGCGCCGGCGACCGCCCTCGCGAGGCGCCTGGCCGAGCAGCGCGGCCTCGACCTCGACCGGATCCCGGGCAGCGGACCGGGAGGACGGGTCACGAAGGCGGACGTGGAGGCCGCAGCCGGCGCACCTGCCCAGGCCGGCCCGACCGGCGAACCGCCCGTTGCGACCGCCGCTGCCGCAGAGAGCCGAGCGGCAGCGCCCGAGTCCGGCTTCGAGAGCGACACGCCCTTCGAGGTCGAGCCCCTCTCGCGCATGCGACGCACCATCGCCACACGGCTGCAGGCGTCGAAGCAGACGATTCCCCACTTCTACCTGCACGTGGACTGCCGGATCGACCGCCTGCTGGCCCTGCGCGCCAAGCTCAATGCGGACGGCCGCCGCATCTCGGTCAACGACGTCATCGTGCGCGCGGCCGCGCTGGCCCTCGTCGAGGTCCCGAACGCGAACGTGTCCTACACCGACGAAG
>JANQSB010000146.1 GCA_028284295.1 Myxococcota bacterium
CCCGGACTCGTCGGGTCAGGGCCCGGCGTCGCCGGGTCCGTCGCTTCCGGGACCGCCGGGCCCGCCCTTGTGCCGACCGCCGCGGAAGGGCTTGCCGCCTTCGCGTCCGCCCGGCCGGCCCTGGTGGTGACGCCCGGCGTCCCAGGGCCGGCGGATCATACGCGGATAGCGCTCGACCAGGATCTTGTGCTGCTCAGGGGTCAGGAGCTGCAGGACCGTCAGCTTCAGCTCGCCTCGGGCGGCCCAGGTGGATCCCGCATCGCTCACCCAGGTGTCGAGCGCCTGGCGAGCCCGTTCCCAGTCGGCTGCCTCGAGGGCCTCGTTGAACTTGCGGTGCTGGTCCTGGCGGCGCTTCGCCTTCTCGAGCGCCTGCTTCTGCAGGGCGAGCGCTGCGTCCATCTTCTCGCGCTGCTCCGCGGAGAGACCGAGCTCCTCCACCAGGGCCGGATCGTTCCACCACTGGATCCGGTCTCCGCCGCGGGGTCCCTTGGCCAGGGCCAGCGGGGCGGCCGCGAGCAGGGCCAGGACCAGGAGTACGAGCGCGAGACGCGGGGTCCTCGCTCGTCGGGGGAAGCTGGCAGTGGGCAGTCTCATCGGGTTCGGATCTCCTCGTTCATGCTCGCTCTCGGCCGAACTCTGTTCGTCTTCTCTGGACACCGCATTCCGCGCGGGGTTCCCGCATCGGAAGCCCGGGCTACTCGGGGATCAGCAGGACCCGCTTCGCGATGATGTTGCGCTGGATCTCGCTGGTCCCGCCCCAGATCGAGTCGGCGCGGGTGATCAGCCACTTGCGGGTGCGCGCCAGCTCCGAGGCCTCGAAGCCGTCGCCCTCCCATCCCAGTCCGCGGGCGCCGAGCAGCTGCATGGCAATGTCCTGCTCGCGCTTCCCCAGCTCCGACCAGTAGAACTTCGACATCGAGGCGATCTGTCTCTCGCCCTGCCCGGTGCGGGCCTCCTCGGCGGCTCTTCGCATGGTCAGCGCGAAGGCCTGGGCGTCGAGCTCGTGCTGGGCGATGCGCTCGCGCAGGGCCGGATCGGCGAGCTTGCCATCCCGGGTGCCGAGCTGCTCGCGCCCGAGATCCACGAGGCCCTTGCGCTTTCCGGCCGCCGCGCGCCCTTCCGGGTTCGAGACGCCGCGCTCGTGCTGGAGCAGTCGCTTGGCCACGGTCCAGCCGCCGTTCACGGGGCCGATCACGTCCTTCGCCCGCGCGCGCGCGCCGTCGAAGAAGACCTGCGCGAAGTGCTCGCTCCCGTCGATCAGTCGGATGGGCGAGACCTTCACGCCTTGCTGCTTCATCGGGAAGAGCAGGAAGCTGATTCCTTCGTGCTTGGGGGCGTCGGGGTCGGTGCGGACCAGGCAGAAGATCCAGTCGGCGTGCGGGGCGCCGGTGGTCCAGATCTTCTGGCCGGTGACCACGTACTCGTCTCCCTCGAGCACGGCGCGGGTCTGCAGGCCCGCCAGGTCCGAGCCCGCGCCGGGCTCGCTGTAGCCCTGGCACCAGATGATCTCGTGCCGACAGATGGGCGGCAGGTGCTCGCGCTTCTGCTCGTCGGTGCCGAGCTCGAGGAGCGTCGGACCGAGCATCGTCAGCCCGAAGCTCCCGGGCGGGGGTGCCTTGATCCTGCGCATCTCTTCGGTGAGCACCTTCTGGTGCTCGCGGTCGAGTCCGCCGCCCCCGTACTCGACGGGCCAGCCCGGCGCCGCCCAGCCCCGGCTGCCCAGTGTGCGGACCCACTCGTTGTACCGCTCCCGGCCGAGCTTGTCGCGGGAGCCGACGCGCACGTCGTCGGGACAGTTCTCCTCCAGCCAGTCGCGCACCTCGTTGCGGAACGAATCGATGGATCCCATCCCGGGCCTCCCTCTTCTGCTTCCACGAGCCGGCCACGAGCCGAGCTGCGCGTGGCCCTTCATTGTATGGCCTGGCCGCGCCCCGGGACAGGTGCTGCCGAGGCAGCGGACACCTACCCTGGTGGACCGTCGGAGCCTCGATCTTCCGAGCCTCCGTGAGCCCGAGGAAGCGACCCCATGGCACTCACCCTCTCGGAAGACCAGCAGATCCTGAAGGAGACGGCGCGCGGCTTCCTGGACGAGAAGTCGCCGGTGAAGCGCATGCGCGAGCTGCGCGACTGCGAGGACGAGACGGGCTTCAGCCGCGACCTGTGGAAGGAGATGGCGGAGATGGGCTGGGTGGGCATCGTCTTCCCCGAGGAGCTGGGCGGCGCCGGCATGGGCTACGGCGAGCTCGGCGTGGTGCTCGAGGAGTGCGGGCGTGTCCTCGCCCCGGAGCCCTTCGTGTCGACGGTGCTCCTCGGCGGCAACGCGGTCCTGCTCGGTGGAGGCGAGCCCCTGCGCAAGGACCTGTTGCCGAGCGTCTGCAGCGGTGATCGCCTGCTGACGATGGCCTTCCAGGAGGGCGGTCGCTTCGATCCCTGGGCCGTGGAGACCCGGGTCGTCGCGGAAGGAGACGGCTTCCGGATCGACGGACACAAGCAGTTCGTCCTCGACGCCCACGTCGCCGAAGAGGTCGTCGTCGTCGCGCGCAGCGCCGGGACGACCGGCGATCGCGACGGTCTCTCCCTCTTCGTCGTCGACGCCGGGACCCCGGGTCTCTCCGTCCGTCGAAACAGCATGGTGGACGGTCGCAACGCCGGAGACGTCGTGCTCGACGGCGTCCGGGTCCCGGGAGATCGCCTGCTCGGCGAGCCCGGGTCCGGCGCGGAGCTGATCGACGCGGTCGTCGATCGCGCGTCGATCGGCCTGGCGAGCGAGATGCTCGGCACCTTCGCGGAGGCCTTCGAGCGCACTCTCGCCTACCTGAAGGAACGCGAGCAGTTCGGCGTGAAGATCGGGAGCTTCCAGGCCCTGCGACACCGGGCCGCCGACATGTGGTGCGAGCTCGAGCTGGCGCGCTCGGTGGTGCGCGAAGCCTGGAGCGCCGTCGACGAGCAGCGCGAGGACCTGTCGCAGGTCGCCAGTGCCGCCAAGGCCCGCGCCTCGGATGTGGCCAGCCTGATCACCAGCGAAGCGCTCCAGATGCACGGCGGCATCGGCATGACCGACGAGGAGGAGATCGGCCTCTTCTTCAAACGCGCCAAGGCTGCGGAGCTGACCCTCGGCGACGCGATCTACCACCGCGACCGCTACGCGAGCCTTCGCGGCTTCTGACGGGACTCGGAGCGAACGCGTGAGTGCCGAAGATCTGGTGGTGTGCCTGGGCTTCGCGGGCTTTCATGGAGACCGCTTCGTCGAGCAGCTGGCTGCGCTCGACGGCGTCGAGCCCGTGGTGCTGCCCATCGACCCGGGTGCGGACTGGAGCCGGACCGACCAGAGCATCCCCCACGAGGAGCCTCCGCCCTGGGGAATCCAGTGCGCCAGCGAGCGCCGCGACGCACTCGAGCGCATGCACGTGTTCGTCGCCCTGCAGTCTCCCGCGAATCTGGCGACCCACGCGCCCCGGCTCCGTTGGATCCAGGGCATCGGTGCGGGGGTCGAGCAGTTCGTGCAGCCCGGCATCTCGAAGGACCGCGTCGTCGTGACCAACGCCGCCGGTGTGAGCGCGGCCTCGATGGCGGAGTGGACGATCGGCCGCCTTCTCCAGGTCTGGAAGCGCTTCCGGGAAGCCGACGATCTCCAGCGTCGCCGCGCCTACGAACGCACCTACGGTCGCACCTTCGCGGGCTCGACCATCGGCGTCGTCGGACTGGGTCACATCGGTCGCGCGGTCTCCGAACGCGCTCGCGCCTTCGGTTGTCGGGTGATCGGTCTGAAGCGGAGCGCCCGGCCGGGAGACCGCTCGGAGCACGCCGACGAGCTCTTTCCGCCCGAGAGGCTGCACGAGCTGCTCGCCGCCTCCGACGCCGTGGTGGTGTCGGCCCCGGCCACCCCGGAGACCCGGCACCTGATCGACGCCGAAGCGCTGGCCGCCATGAAGCCGAACGCCGTGCTCGTCAACGTCGCGCGCGGCTCCCTGCTCGACGAGGCGGCCCTCGCCACCTGCATGCGCGAGCAGGGGATCGCCGCCGCCATCCTCGACGTCTTCGATCCCGAGCCCCTGCCCGAAGACAGTCCGCTCTGGGACCTGCCCGGGGTCTACATCTCCGCCCACTCGTCGGTCTCGGTGGACCGCTACATGGACGACGTCTTCGAGATCGTGCTCGAGAACGTCGAGCGCTACCGGGCCGGCGAGCCCCTGCGAAACCTCGTCGACATGGGCGCGCTCGGCTTCGAAGCGCCCTCCTGAGCCGGCCCCGGGGGCCCTGCCGCCAGATCGCTCGTCGCGAATCTATCTTTCCAGAAAGGTATCTGGTGTGTAAGATCGCCAGGTGAGCTGGATCGACGATCTGTCCACGGCCTGGGAGCGCGAGTATCCGGGCCTCGACACCCGCTCCTTCCCCCCGATGGTGCGGCTGGCGCGCCTGTCGGTGCTGATCGACTCGTTCCAGCAGGAGGTGCTCGCGCCCTTCGAGCTCTCGTCCGGGGACTACGGGGTGCTGGCCGCGCTGCGCAGGGCCGGTGCACCCTACGAGCTGTCACCGAGCAAGCTGTACAGCCGGCTCGAGCGCTCGTCCGGCGGGCTCACCAAGAACCTGAAGCGACTGGAAGAGCGCGGCCTGGTGAAGAGAACGCCCGACCCCAGCGACGGGCGCGGCTCGCGGGTCTCCCTCACCAAGGACGGCTTCGACCTGCAGGAGCAGGTGTTCAAGGCCTTCCTGGACGGTACCCGTGAGCTGCTCGAGCCGTTGAGGGTGCGCGAGCTCAAGAAGACGGACGACACCCTGGCGAGGCTTCTCGACGTCTTCGAGTCGGGGCTGGCGCGATGAGCTGGGACCTGGTGGTGCGGGGCGGCGTCGTCGTCGACGGCACCGGACTCGCTCGGCGGCGTGCCGACGTCGCCGTGAAGGGCGGCCGCATCGCGGCCGTGGGTCACGTTCCGAATGCGACGAGCGCCGACCGCGTCATCGACGCCGATGGGCTCGTGGTCGCGCCCGGCATCGTCGACGCCCACACCCACTACGACCCGCAGCTCACCTTCGACCCCTGGGCGACCTCGTCCTGCTACCACGGGGTCACGACGGTCCTGGCCGGAAACTGCGGCTTCTCGATCGCGCCCACGCGGCCCGACGCGCGTCCCTACATCAAGGCGATGTTCGCGAAGGTCGAGGGCATGGCGCCGGTGGCGCTCGACGGGATCGAGTGGGACTTCGAGTCCTTCCCCGAGTACCTGTCGGCTCGAGAGTCGCGCCTGGGGGTGAACCTCGCCTGCTACGTCGGGCACTCGAGCCTGCGGCGCTACGTGATGGGCGAGGACGGCTCGCAGCGAGCGGCCACCGAGGCCGAGCTCGCCTCGATGCGCGGACTCGTGCGCGAGGCCATGGCGGCGGGCGCGGCGGGCTTCTCGTCCTCGTCGGTGCCCACCCAGGTCGACGGCGACGACCGCCCGATCCCCAGCCGCTTCGCCGCCCGCGAAGAGCTGCTGGCGCTGTGCGAGGAGGCCGGCCTCGCCGGAGGGGGCAGCATCGCCTACCTCCCGGAGAGCGTGATCGGAGGCCTCGACGGCGACGACGAGGAGCTGCTGATCGAGATCGGCCAGAGGAGCCGGCTGCCGGTAGTGATCCAGGGCGTCGGGGGCCGCGACAAGGTCGACGCACCCACGGCGGGTTGGGACAACGCGAAGGCCTTCCTCGAGCGGGCCGCAGAGCGCGGCGCTGCGATCTTCTCGCTGCTGCGCAACCACCCCTTCGACCGGCCCATCGATCTCGATGCGGGAACGCCGCTCTACGCCGGCGTCTTCTCCTGGCAGGCGCTGATGGAGCTGTCGCACGAGGAGAAGATCGCCAGGCTGCGCGACCCCGACTACCGCGACCGGATGCGCCCCGCGGTGGACGCCCCGAACCGGGACCCCCAGGCCGGCTCCACCCTGCCGCCCCCGCATTGGGACGTCACCTTCGTCGACGAGGTGACCCGCCCCGAGAACGAGCGCTTCCTCAGGCGGACCATCGCGGACATCGCCCAGGAGCTCGGCGTGCATCCCGCGGATGCGATGCTCGACCTGGCACTCTCCGAGGACCTGGCCATGAAGTTCCGCTGGGAGAACAAGACCGCGACCTGGGAGGCGAGCGTTCGCGAGAGCATGAAGCACCCGTCGATGCTGATGGGCGTCTCCGACGGAGGCGCGCACCTCGACCGGGACGACGGCGCGGACTGGTCGAGCTACTTCCTGCGATTCTGGGTGCTCGACCGCGGAGACTGGAGCCTCGAAGAGGGGATCCGGCAGCTCACCCTCGTGCCGGCGTCGATGGCGGGCTTCGTCGGACGCGGCGCCCTCCTGCCCGGATACGCGGCCGACATCATGATCTTCGACCCGGCCACGGTGGGGCCCGGGACCAAGCGTCTGGTTGCGGACATGCCGGGTGGTGAGAGTCGCTTCTCGGCCCGGCCGCGCGGCTTCGTGGCGACGATCGTGAACGGTCAGCCGATCGTTCTCGAGGGAAAGCTGCAGGACGCCCTGCCCGGCGAGCTGGTGCGGCCCGCCACCGGGAGCTCGGCATGAGCGATCCCCGAGAGCTGGAAGCCCAGCACCTCGAACCCCAGGAGCTCGAGCTCGCGAGCGAGTCGCCGGAGGCGCTGCAGGCGCTCTTCGAGTCCCGGGGCTGGGGAGACGGCTTGCCGATGGTGGCGCCCACCAAGGAGCGGGTCGACGCCATGCTGGCGGCGGGCGGCGCGAGCGTCGATCCCGACGAGGTGATCGCAACCCTCGAGCCGCGTCTGGGCGAAGCCACCCGCAGGCTCGTCGCCGTCAACGCCGTGCTGGCCGGCTGCCCGAACGGGGTACTGCCGGTGCTGGTGAGCGCGGTGCGTGCCCTCGCCCGGCCCGAGCTGAACCTGCGCGGCGTCAACGCGACCACGCATCCGGTCGCGCCGCTGTTGGTCGTCCACGGCGCAGCGGTCCGCGAGCAGGGCTTCAATCCAGGTCTCGGCACCTTCGGACCCGGAAATCGCGCGAACGCGAGCGTCGGACGCGCCATCCGCCTGCTGCTGCTGCACGTCGCCGGTGCCCGGCCCGGGGACGGCGACGCCTCGACCCAGGGGCAACCTTCGAAGTACGCCTACTGCATCGCCGAGAACGAGTCGGCCAGTCCCTGGCCCGGCTACCCGCGGAGCGTGGGCTGCGAGGCCGACAGCGCGGTGACGATCCACTGCGGCGAGAACCCGCACAACTTCCACGACATGGAGAGTCAGGCCCCGGCCCCGATCCTCGAGAAGGCCGCGAGCGTGATGGCCACCCTGGGCTCCAACAATGCGCCCGTTTCGTCCGCCGAGTTCTTCGTCGTTCTCGGGCCCGAGCACGCGGCAACGATCGCGGACGCCGGCTGGACACGGCGCGACATCCAGAGCTTCCTCTACGAACGGGCGCGGCTGCCGGCCCGGAGCTTCCGGCGAGCCTTCGAGGTCGTCCAGCTGCGGCCCTGGATCGACGCGTTGTCGGACGACGACCTCGCACCGATCACCGACCACCCGGACAACGTTCGCGTGCTCGTCGCGGGAGGCGCGGGGAAGCACTCGTGCGTGATCCCGAGCTGGGGCATGACCCGCAGCGTCACCCTGCCCGTCGAACCGTGAGGCCGGTGCGAGCCTGTCCACGAATGCAAGGAGGTACCCCCATGAGTGTTCGGATCCTCTCGCCGGCTGGCGCGGTCGGCACCGCGCCCGTGACCCGAGCCGCCTCTCCCGGCGTGCTGGCGGGCCGTCGCCTGGCGTTGCTCGACAACGGCAAGCCCGGCGCGGCCAGGCTGCTCTCGCGCGTTGCCGAGCGACTGGCGGAGCGGGCGGCTGTCGTGCTCGTGGGTCAGCACCGCAAGCGCACCGCCGCGACGCCTTGCGAGGACGCTCTGGTGGCGGCTCTCGCCGCGGAGGCCGACCTGGTCCTGACGGGGACCGCGGATTGAGGATCGTGCACGTCGTGGAGTCTCCACGACACGGCACGCCTGGAATCGCTGGGGAGACCGACCGTGGTCGTCGCCACCGGGAAGTTCGAGGAGTTGGCTCGGCAGTCTGCCGGGCAGGTCGGTCTGTCCGGTGCGCGCATCGTCTCGGTCGAGCATCCGGTCGGCGGCGTGGCACCAGAGGCGCTCGATCGCCGCGCGGACGGGCTGGTCGAGTCCGTGATCGGCCGCTTCCTCGCACCTTGATGGGACGGGCCGGCCCGCGTCCACTCCGGGCGTGGTCGGAGGAAGGGAGAACGAGATGGGACGATTCGGACGCTTCGTGATCGACGCGGATGGGCACGGGGGCGAGCCTCTCGGCTGGCGGCGCCGCATCCCCGATGCCCACGCATCCAGGATGCGGGAGTACGTGGCCCGGATGCGCGCGAAGTACACCAACCTCCCGGGCGGCGGCATGCGGGTCGCGGAAGGTGAGGACGAGTCGGCGCCCGACGAGGACGACCTCGAGTTCGGAACGCCGATGCAGCCCGGGATGTTCGATCCGGAGAAGAGGCTGCCCGACATGGACCTCGAGGGCATCGACGTGGCGGTGCTGTTTCCACCGGGCTCGGGCGAGGAATGGGCGATGGACGATCCCGACTTCGCGGCGGCCCTGTGCGCGACCCTGAACGACGCCCGCGCCGAGTACGCGAGCTACGCACCGGATCGGCTCAAGCTGGTCGCGAAGCTCCCCATGATCTCGCCCGAGCGCGCCGCCGAGGAGCTCGAGCGCTGCGTGAGCGAGCATGGCTTCGTGGGAATGGTCACCGCCACCCACATCCGCGAGAAGAACCTCGACGACCCGGGCTTCGACGTGGTCTGGGCGACCGCCCAGCGCCTGGGGGTCGCGGTCTGCACCCACGGCGGCGGCCAGGCCCCGGGTCAGACACCCTTCGCGATCGATCGCTTCGACACGCGGCTGGGGATCCACGCGCTCACGCACCCGCTCGGCGCCATGCATGCGGTCTTCAACTTCACCGTGGGCGGGATCCTGCGACGTTTCCCCGAGCTGCGTGTGGGCTTCCTGGAGGCCGGTGTCGGCTGGCTGCCCTTCTGGCTCGAGCGTCTCGACGAGCACTGGGAGCTGATGCCCGAGCAGGCTCCCGAGATCGACCGGCCCCCCTCCGAGTACTTCCGCGGTCGCTGCTTCCTGACCACCGAGCCCGACGAGAAGATGGTGCCCTACGTGTTCGACGCCGTCGGCGAGGACATCGTCTGCTACTCGTCGGACTACTGTCACTGGGACTGCGCGTTTCCGGACTCGGTCTCGATCCTCGAGCAGCGTGGAGACCTGAGCGATGCCGTGAAGGACCGGCTCTTCTCGGCCAACGCCGCGAAGCTGTACGCGCTCGAGATGCCGGCTTGAAGTTCTCGCTCCAGCTGCCTACCGACCGCGTCGAGCACGGGGAGGAGTACACCGGCCTCGAAGCCATCGCGGAGATCGCGTCGGCGATCGAGCGCGCCGGTGCGGATGCCTGCTGGGTGACCGAGCACCCCTTCCCGAGTGACGACTGGATGGCCACGGGGGGCCACCACGCGTTGGATCCCTTCGTGGCGTTGACGGCGGCCGCCGCGGCGACGAC
>JANQSB010000152.1 GCA_028284295.1 Myxococcota bacterium
GGCCGTCAGGCAGTCGGGGCTCCCGTCCAGCGGGCCCCCCGGCGCGAGGACACCCACCTCGTTGAATCGGATGTCGTCACCCGCACCCGTGGAGCCGCAGTTCACGCGGGAGATGCCCGAGGTGTCGCTGGCCGAGCCGCGCGCCACGTAGCTGCCCGGGTCGCGCGCGAAGGGAAGGTCCCCGGCGGCCACGCCACCGGGATCGGCCTGTTGGGCGGCGACGAGGGCGCGGAGATCGCCGAACGGGTCCTGCCACGGATCGTCGCCGGCACCGATGCCGTTCCACAGGGAGGTGACGCCGTCGCTCTGGGTCGAGATGTCGGACGCGTAGCCCACCGACAGGTTCCGGCGGCGCACCGAAGGGTCGATGCCGCCCTGGTAGACCAGCGGCCGGCCCGTCTGGGGATCGACGTTGCGCTCGTAGGTGGTCACCCGCCGGATGGTGGGCAGGTCCGCATAGCCCCAGAAGTCCGACAGGGCGAAGCTGAAGCGATCCCAGCGCCACTCGATCCGGCCGCCGATCTCCCAGCCCTTGAGCGACTGCCAGGGGTCCGGCGTGCGCTCGATACCGATGATGCCCACGCCGGTGAAGCCGTGAGCGAAGGCGCCGAAGTTCGCCTGGCAGACCAGGTTCACCACGTAGGGCTCGCCGCAGGAGCCGAAGTCGCTCGCCTCGTAGTCGTCGATGTTGGCGGCCAGCTCGAGCCGGACGTCCTCGAAGGGGCCGACCTCGTAGAAGGACCACACGCCGCGCGCCGACCACAGGGCGATGCGCGACTCCTCGAGGCTCGGCAGGGTCGCCAGCGCCAGATCCTGGGGGTTGAACTGGTCGGTGGTCCGGAACAGCTCGGTCTTGCCCCACACGATCTGCTGCTTGCCGATCCGCAGCCAGAGCTGGCTGTCGAACATCTCGATGTCGAGATAGGCCTCCTTCAGCTCCTTCTCGTCCCGCTGGGCGAGGCCGCGGTTCCAGGCGCGCTCGTTCTCGGACAGGTTGAGCGGCCAGGTCATGGACACGTCATCGTCCTGCATGATCCGGCGCAGCGGCTTGCTCGGGACGAAGAGACCGCGCGCCTGGGAGGCGGCACTGGTCTCGACCACCTGACCGTTGATGAACTCGAGACGGGGCTGGACGCTCTCGCCCGGGATGACCGGGTTCACGGGAAGCGGCGGCAGGGTCGGCTCCGCGTTCTCCCGGAAGAGTCGGTCGCCGGTGCGGACGATGCGGTAGTTGAGGTTGGCCCGCGCCACGCCGGTCTGGATACGCCGCAGATCGCGGGCGTCGTAGGCCACGCGCGGACCGAAGGGCGTATCGACGATCAGGTAGGGCTCGCGCTGCCCGGTCCCGCTGAAGCGCTCGTCCCCGTGGTTGAACTGGGTGGGGACCTCCATCACCACGTACTGGGTCAGGTCCGGCCGCACCTGGTCGTTCTCGTACGCGACGACGGTGATCTTGTTCTCGCCCGGCTTGGTGAAGTCCTCGGCGAAGACCGGGATCGGCCGGAAGGGACGCGACCCGCCACCCGGCAATCGGCCGGTGAAGCACTCCTGGTTCAGCCCGCCGGTGACCGAGCAGTTGAGGACCGGATTGAGGCGGGTGTTGTCGAAGGGGTTCACGCGGGCCGAGAGGACGCCGGTCGTGGAGACGCCGTTCTTCGGCAGCCAGGGACCGAGGATCGCCGTCGGGTTGCCGGACCCGCCGCCGCCCCGCACGTTCACCGTGGTGAAGCGGAAGTCCGAGAAGTTCTCGAACACGTAGTCGAAGGGCTTGATGCCCTTCTGGCCACGGGGGAAGCAGTTGAGTCCGGGGCGCGCGCCCGCGAAGTCGCAGTCGACACGGGTGCCCCGGATGTTCTGCGCGTCGACGTCGGCCAGACCCGCGAAGCCCGGAACGTCGGACAGCGGAATCGGGTCGGTGTTCGAGCCCGAATCGCGCCCTTCGTCGCGGATGAAGATCTCGCCGGAGTTGTCCCGGGTGTTGCCGTTCGAGAGGCGGCGGGGAAGGCTCCTCGAGCGATCCCCGTAGGTGTTCATGGAGCGGAACATCCCGCAGCCGCGGGAGTAGATGCAGTCGTA
>JANQSB010000154.1 GCA_028284295.1 Myxococcota bacterium
GCCGAGGACTCGATCGAGTGGATGCGGGAACGCTCGGCGCTCAAGCGCGACCCGGACGCGACGCGCTACAGCAGCTGACGCACCGCCGCGACGTCCTCGTCGAAGGGACCCACCCGGCGGAGCTTGCGCGCCGCCGCCGCCGCCCCGAAGCGGGCGGCGGATACGGGATCCTCGCCGCCGCGCCTCGCGAACAGGTAGCCCGCCATGAAGGTGTCGCCGCAGCCCGTGGGATCGACGGCGTCAGGCGTCGCGAACGCCGGCACCGCATCGAGGCCACCCGGATGGAGCACCCAGGCGCCGCGGCCGGCGCGGGTCACCAGCACCTCCTCGGGTCCGAAGCTCGCGATGGTCCGCGCGGCCTGCTCGGGATCGGACTCGCCCGAGAGGACCCGCGCCTCGTCCTCGTCGGCCTTGAGGAACGACACGCAGGCGAGACCCCGTGCCCGGTCGGGCCAATCGCAGAGCTCGACGCGGCCCCGCTCGATGCGCCGCACCAGGCCCTGGGCGTCGAGGGACACGCGTCCGCGTTCGGAGGCTGCCTCGATCAGCTCGACGGGCATGTCGTCGCGCGTCAACGGACCCAGGTGGAACACGCGGGCCGAGAGCCCTTCCAGGTCGGCGGGCACGAAGGGCAGCGCCACCGCACCCACCTGCTGCTCGCGTTCGTCCCCGCGATAGCGGTTCCGGAACTCGGTGGTCTTCGGGCTGGCCGCCGTGACGATCTCGATGCCGGCGGCGCGGGACTCCGCCAGCAGCTCCGCCTCGTCCTCGGGCGCCATCCGGGTGAAGACCCCGACCTCCCCTCCGAGCCGCGCGTAGGCGAGCGCGAAGTAGGTCGCCGTCCCCCCGGCGCGGCCGGACCCATCGGCACGCTGACCGTCAGCGGCATCGCGACCGCTTCGCAGGGGAGGGTCGAGCCGGTCCCGGGTCACGTGACCGATCACCTGGACGTCCCGCATCAGCTGGCCGTAGCCCTCTCCCGCGCCGCCTGGAGCCGCCGGAAGTCGTCGGCGGCGTGGTACGACGAGCGGGTCAGGGGCGTCGCCGAAACCAGCAGGAAGCCGCGCTGCCGCGCTTCGGCGGCCAGGTCGTCGAACTCGTCCGGCGCGACGAAGCGCGCGACCTCGGCGTGGCGTCGGGTGGGCTGGAGGTACTGGCCCACCGTCAGGAAGTCGACGTCCGCCTCGCGCAGATCGTCCATCAGCGAGAGCACCTCGTCCCGCTCCTCTCCCAGCCCGACCATGATGCCCGACTTGGTGAAGAGCGCAGGGTCGAGCTCCTTGGCCCGCGCCAGGAGCGACAGGGAGTGCGGGTAGCTGGCTCCGGGACGGATCCGGCGATACAGGCGGGGGACGGTCTCGAGGTTGTGGTTGAAGACGTCGGGCCCGGCCTCGACCACCGTCTCGAGTGCCCCCGACTTGCGGCGGAAGTCGGGGGTGAGCAGCTCGACGCTGGTCCGGGGCGCGCGTTCGCGCAGCGCCCGGGTGCAGCGCGCGAAGTGCCCGGCGCCACCGTCCGGGAGATCGTCGCGATCCACGGAGGTCACCACCACGTGCTCCAGGGCCAGCTCCCGGATCGCCTCGGCGAGATTCGCCGGCTCGTCCGGGTCCACCGCGCCCGGCGTCCCCGTCGTGACGTTGCAGAACGCGCAAGCGCGGGTGCAGATCGAGCCCAGGATCATCACGGTCGCGTGCTTGCGGGCCCAGCACTCGCCGAGGTTCGGGCAGGCGGCCTCCTCGCAGACCGTGTTCAGCTCGAGCCGTCGCATCAGCTGCCGGGTCTCGTGGACCTCGGGCGCGTGCGACAGACGCACCCGCAGCCAGGGCGGCTTGCGCGGGGGGCGACCGCCGTCCGGGCTCGCGTTCTGGATCTGCAGCAGCTCGTCCGACATGGCTAGATGTGGATCGCCCGATCGTAGGCTTCGAGGACCGACTCGTGCATCATCTCGGACAGGGTCGGGTGCGGGAAGACGGTCTGCATCAGCTCGGCCTCCGTGGTCTCGAGGCCCATGGCGATCGCGAATCCCTGGATCAGCTCCGTCACCTCGGCACCGATCAGGTGAGCGCCCAGCAGCTCGCCGGTCTCCTCGTCGAAGACCGTCTTGACGAGCCCGTCACTCTCCCCGAGCGCGATGGCCTTGCCGTTGCCCACGTAGGGGAAGCGACCGACGCGCACCTTCAGCCCGCGCTCGCCGGCCGCCGCTTCGGTCAGCCCGACGCTGGCGATCTGGGGCCGACAGTAGGTACAGGCGGGAATGCGCAGGGGGTCGATCGGGTGCGCGCCCTCGACCCCGGCGATCTGCTCCGCCACCAGCACCCCCTCGTGGGTGGCCTTGTGGGCGAGCCACGGCGGCCCGGCCACGTCTCCGATGGCGTAGATCCCGGGCTCACCGGTGCGACACATCTCGTCCACCACGACATGGTCGCGCTCGACCTGGACCCGGGTGTCCTCGAGCCCCAGATCCTCGACGTTTCCGACGATGCCGACGGCCAGGATGACGCGCTCCGCCTCGACGGTCTGCGTCGATCCGTCCTCGAGCGCGACGGTCGCGACCAGCCCCTGCCCGGAGCGCTCGACACCCGACACGGTCGCGCTCGTGTACAGCTTCAGGCCCTGCCGCTTGAACTGCTTGTGGGCCGCCTGGGAGATCTCCTCGTCCTCGACGGGGAGGATGCGGGGAAGCGCCTCGACCACCGTCACCTCGGCACCCAGGTCGTGGTAGAAGCTCGCGAACTCCATGCCGATGGCGCCGGAGCCGACCACCAGGACGGAGCCCGGCATCGTGTCCGGCAGCATCGCCTCCTTGTAGGTCCAGACGCGCTCGCCGTCCGGCTCCAGTCCGGGCAGGACCCGGGCGCGCGCACCGGTCGCCAGCACCACGGCCGGCGCCGTCAGCTCGGCCACTGCCGCGCCGTCCTTCTCGACACGCACCCGGCCGGCTCCCGCCAACCGGCCCCGACCGTCGAAGACCGTGACCTTGTTCTTCTTGAGGAGGCTCTTGACACCGGTGGTCAGACGCTTGGCGACCTTGCGCGAGCGCTGCACCACCTTCTGCACGTCGAAGGAGAGCTTCTCGGCGTGGAAGCCGAACTCGTCCAGGCGGCCGAGGAGGTGATGGATCTCGCTGCTGCGCAGCAGCGCCTTGGTGGGGATGCAGCCCCAGTTGAGGCAGATGCCACCGAGGTGCTCCTGCTCGACCAGCGCCACGCGCTGGCCCAGCTGGCTCGCGCGGATGGCCGCGGGATAGCCCCCCGGCCCACCTCCGATCACGATCACGTCGAAGGCTGTCTCCGACATCCGCCCCCCTCTTCCCTCTCGTTCCCTCTCGGTCCTGGCCCGACTCGCTCCGAAGCCCGACTCCCACCCGGACTTCGCAGGCACGGTACCCGATCCGCTCCGCGAGTCCCGCGAGGGTGCGTTCCGCCGCGGCGCAGCCGCCCTCTCTCTGCCGGATCCGTGTCCTCCCTCTTCGACGCATCCCCGCGGTCGCTGGAGCGGGCCGGCGGTAGACTCGCGGCATGCCCGCACCCGGTCCCCTCTCCGGCATCACCGTCATCGACCTGACCCGGGTGCTGGCGGGGCCCTACTGCACGATGGTGCTGCAGGACCTGGGCGCGCGGGTCATCAAGGTCGAGCGGCCGGGACGGGGCGACGACTCCCGGGAGATCGGGCCCTTCCTGGAGGGTGCCGATGGAGCTCGCGAATCCGCCTACTTCCTCTCCCTGAATCGAGGCAAGCAGAGCATCGCGCTCGACCTGAAGGACGAGGCCGACCGCGCGGTCTTCGAGCGGCTCGTCGCGGGCAGCGACGTGCTGGTGGAGAACTTCCGGCCGGGCACCATGGAGAAGCTGGGCTACGGCTGGGAGAGCCTGCACGAGCGGCATCCGGGGCTCGTCTACGCGGCGGCCTCGGGCTTCGGCCACTCCGGGCCGGAATCGGCCCGACCCGCGTACGACATGGTCGTCCAGGCGATGGGCGGCATCATGAGCCTGACGGGAACCCCGGGTGGGCCGCCGACCCGGGTCGGCTCGTCGATCGGCGACATCACGGCCGGGCTGTTCGCAGCCATCGGGGTCTGCGCAGCGCTCTTCGAGAGGAGCACCACGGGCCTCGGGCGCAAGGTCGACGTCGCCATGCTCGACAGCCAGGTCGCGATCCTCGAGAACGCCATCGCCCGCTATCAGGCGACGGGAGAAGTGCCCGGACCGCTCGGTTCGCGCCACCCGTCGATCACCCCCTTCGAGGCCTTCGAGACCCGGGACGGACACCTGGTCGTCGCCGCCGGAAACGACGCCCTCTTCTCCCGGCTCTGCGAGACCCTCGGCCGCCCGGAGCTCGCGGCCGATCCCGCCTTCGCGAGCAACGCCCTCCGCACCGAGAATCACGAGCCCCTGAAGCGGGCGCTCGAGTCCACGTTGCGCGAGCAGCCCAGCGCCCACTGGCTGGGACTCCTCGAGACGGCCGAGATTCCCTGCGGGCCGATCCAGGACGTCGCCCAGGTGCTCGACCACCCCCAGGTCCGCGCGCGAAACATGGTGGTGTCGGTTCCGGGCCCGGACGGGCGACGGCTCGAGATCGCCGGCAACCCCGTCAAGCTGAGCGGGGTCGAGGACCCGAGGTCCCGGGACGCCGCACCCCGGCTCGACGAGCATCGCGAGGCCCTTGTCCGGGAGTTCTCCGCTGCGGCGAGGGCACCCGGCCGGGACAATCGCGAGCTCGGAGACTGATGCCGGCGGGTCGTGGATTCGGGGCTCCGGCCCGCCCGCTACCTTCCCGCCCGTGAGTGAACACCGACTCGGCCCGCTGCGCTTCCACGTCGATCACCGCCACCTGGACGGCGACGGAGGCCCGAGCCTGCGCATCTGCGACCGTTCGGGCGACGAGCGCCTGCGCTTCGACTGCTTCCGCTTCGAGCCGCACTACCACCTCGACGATGCGAGCGACTTCGTCGCCTTCGGCCCGGTCGCAGACCCGGTCACGTGGACCGTTTCGGAGCTCCGACGCGACCTGGGCGGCTACCTCGCGCGAACGGGTTGCGTGGATGCCGACGGCTGGAGCCCCGACGAGCTCGACGAGACGCTCCGGGCCGTCGAGTCGTCGATGCGCAATCCGCCCGCCCGGCTCGACGAGATCGACCTCGCCGTGCTCAAGACCCGTCTCAGCGAGAAGTGGAACACCTACCCCAGCGAGATCCACCCGGCCTGGGTGGCCGAGATGGACTTCCCGCTGGCCGAGCCGATCCGCCTGGTGCTCGAGCGGGCGCTCGACCGGTCGGACATCGGCTACCCGATCGCCCCCAACGAGACCGGCCTGCGCGAGGCCTTTCGCGATCGCTGCCTGCGCCTCTACGACTGGACCGTCGACCCGCGACGCGTCGAGATCCTGACCGACGTCGTGCAGGCGCTCTACGTCGGCATGCTCGCCTACAGCGAGCCGGGCGACGGCGCGGTGGTTCAGACCTCGATCTATCCGCCCTTCTTCGACGCCGTCCGGGAGACCGGGCGCGAGCTCGTGGAGCACCGTCTGATCGCCCCGATCGCCGGCCGGGAGATGAACCGCGAGGGCTACCAGCTCGACCTCGAGCCCCTGCGCGCGGCGGTCGACGAGCGGACCCGCGTGCTGCTCTTCTGCAATCCCCACAACCCGACCGGCCGCGTCTTCCGCCGGGACGAGCTCGAGGCCCTGGCGGAGCTGGCCCGGGAGCAGGACTGGATCGTCCTCTCGGACGAGATCCACCAGGACCTCGTCTACGACGGCTTCGAGCACATCCCCTTCGCGACCCTCTCGGAAGACGCGGCATCGCGTACGGTCACGATCACCTCCGCGACCAAGGGCTTCAACATTCCCGGGCTGCGAACCTGCGTGGCGCACTTCGGCAGCGCCGAGATCCACCGGCGCTTCAACCAGGTCGTGCCGCGTCACGTGCGCGGGGGCATCGGGCTGCTCGGCCTGTACGCGACCGTCGCGGCCTGGCGTCACAGCGACCCGTGGCTCGCCGAGGTGCGCGGCTACCTCCAGAAGAACCGCGACCACGTGGTGGACTTCGTGCGCAGCGAGCTGCCCGAGATCCGCATCCAGCCTCCCGAATCGACCTACTTCGCGTGGCTCGACTGCCGCGACCTGGAGCTGCGTCCGAGCCCCGCCCGCTTCTTCTACGACAAGGCCGCGGTCGCGCTCTCGGACGGCGGCAACTTCGGGCCGGGCTGGGAGGCGTTCGCGCGCCTGAACTTCGCCACCAGCCGGGCGCTGCTCGACGAGATCCTGGAGAAGCTCGCGAAGGCCGTGCGCAACCGCTGAGCATCGGGCAGATCCGGTCCGATTCCGGTAGCTTCCAATGACTGCGACGGCCGCGCGACGACCTTTTCGGAAGACCCTTGGTGGAAGATCAGGCGGCCCAGGAGAATGCCCGTGAGTGCCGACGGACCCAAGCCCCTCGCCGAGATCCAGGTCGACAAGGCGAACCTCTACCGGGAAGAGGTGTACACCGATCTCAAGATCGCCTCGATCCGGGTGCTGACCCCGGTCACCGTCGAGGGGCAGATCGACACGAGCAGGCCCGTCCTCTACTCGGGCGAGACCCAGCTCATGTCCCAGATGGGCCCGCTGCCGGTCCACGCCCCGATCGAAGCCAAGAGCCTCGACGAGGCGATCGAGAAGTTCCCCGAGGCCGTCAACGTCGCCGTGGAGCGGCTGATGGAGGAGGCGCGGGAGATGCAGCGGCGCGAGGCCAGCCGCATCGTCGTGCCCGGGCAGCCGCCGCCGCCCAAGATCCAGCTGTAGTCGAGGAGCGCGGACGGCCGCGTGGCAGGGCGTGGCCGTCGGGTCGCGAGGTGCCATGCACGCACACTCCCATCACTCTGACGCGCACGGTGGCGATGCCTACGGTCGGAGCACCGACGCGAGGCCGGGACAGGCGCGCCGACTCGTCGTGGTGCTGGTCGCCGTCGGGCTCTACATGGTGGCCGAGGTCGTCGGAGCCTGGCTGACCGGCTCGCTGGCGTTGCTGGCGGACGCCGGCCACACGCTCTCCGACGTCGCGTCGCTGGTGCTGGGCCTGTTCGCGATCTGGGCTGCCCAACGCCCGGCGAGCGCGCGCCGGACCTACGGCCACACCCGGGCCGAGATCCTGGCGGCCCTGGCCCAGGGGATCGCCCTGGTCGCGGTGGCAATCATGATCTGCAGCGAGGCCATCGACAGGCTGGGGGCCGCGCCCGCGGTGAACGGCATCGGCATGATGATCGTCGCGACGGGTGGCCTGCTGGTGAACGCCGTCGGCATGCTCATCCTCAACGCCGGGCGACAGGAGAGCCTCAACATCCGCGGCGTCTGGCTGCACCTGGCCACCGACGCCCTGGGTAGCCTGGGCGTGGTGGCCGCGGGCGCCCTGGTCTGGATCTTCGGTTGGCTGTGGGCCGACTCCGCGATCGCGCTGGTCATCGGCTGCCTGGTCCTGTACTCCGCCTGGCAGCTGCTGCGGGACGCGGTCGACATCCTGATGGAGTCCGCGCCCGGACATCTCAACGTCGACGAGATCCGTACCGCGATGCTCGAGGTGGAGGGCGTGTCGAACGTCCACGACCTGCACGTCTGGACCATCGGCAACGGCGAGGTCTCCCTCTCGAGCCACCTCGTGTCCTCGGCGGACGGCGATCCGCACGCCCTGCTCCAGCAGGTGAGCGGCCTGCTCGCCGAGCGCTTCGCCATTCGCCATACGACGGTGCAGATCGAGCGGGACGACGGGGACTGCGAAGGCGCCTGTGATACGCCCGTGCTCCCGGCCGCCGCGCCCGTGGTGTCCTGAGCCGCGCCGCGGTCCGCAGCGCCGGACCGGGAGGACCCCGAGGGGCCTCCGCAGGTCGCCATGCCGGGTCGCCACTGGGGCCTTGCGGGACATCGGGCTGACGATATCGTCAGCGA
>JANQSB010000202.1 GCA_028284295.1 Myxococcota bacterium
CGGCCGCCCTTCCCCGCAGACGATCCCGCTCTCGCAGACGCGCGTACTCGCTGAGCACCGCCTCCGGAAGGCCTGCGCACTTGGGCTCCCGGCGACCCACCCGTTCGGCGATCTGGCCGTCGATGTCCCGCTCGGCCTCGGCAATCGTCCCGCGGAGCGCTTCCGCGCGCTCGTCTGCCCGCCGCCGCCCTTCGCGATTCTCGGCCACATCGGCATCGGTGGACTCGATGGCCTCGAGGAGCTCGAGCTCCTGGGTCTCCAGCCCGTCCTGCTTCTCGCGCAGGAGTCGCAGCTCCTCCTGGTGGGCTTCGAGCTCCTTGGTGGCCGTGATGGTCCCGGAGTAGAGGGCGTCCTCCACCTCCTTCGCCTTGGCGGCAAGAGCAGCGACCTCCGCTCCGAGATGGCGTTCGGAGACGCTGAGCTCCTCCCGTCGGGCCTCGAGCTGTGCCAGGGCCACGTCCAGATTGGTCGCGTCGGCCAGGCACGCCTCCAGATCCGCTCGCGCCGGGAGCTTCTCCCGCTCGTCCCGCAAGCGATCGCACTCCAGGTCGAGCTCCTGGATCTCGAGCAGCGGCCGCAGCGTGGACATGGCCCGAGGGTAACGCCCAGTCTCCCAGCGTCACGACGGAAACGCACCACCCGCTTTCCCGTTGCGCGCGGTCGGCGGCACGTGGGAGAATCGAGGCCCTGGGAAGGGGGTCCGATTCGGGCCACCCGTGTTCCTGCGTGCTGTCGCGCTGTCGTGGATGGAGGTGCCACTTGGCCCGTTTCGCTGCCTCGTTCTTCTTGCTGCTCGCCCTCGCCTTCCCGAACGGCGCGTCCGCATTCAGCGACGTCTTCATCTTCGGCGACAGCTTCAGCGACGTGGGCAACAACGGTCCGAGCGCGATCCCGCCGGCCTTGATCGACCTGGTGGGCGTCTGGGGCTACGACGCCGACCGATGGACCAACGCCGGCGGCACGCTGTGGAGCGATAGCCTGGCGAGCCAGCTCGGCGTTCCGGCCGCTGCCGTCCCGTCGAGCCTGGGCGGGAACAACTATGCGGTCGGCGGTGCACGCGCGGACGAGCTGACCGGACCCGGAGGCCAGATCACCAACTACGGTACCAGCGTCGGGAACAGCGCCGATCCGAACGCGCTCTACATCGTGTTCGCCGCCGGCAACGACCTGCTGCAGGGCCAGGATGCGGCATCCACGATCACCGACGTGATCGATGCAGTGCTCGCCCTCGACGCCATGGGCGCGAACCACGTGCTGGTGGGCAACCTGCCCGACTTCTCGCCCCTGGCGCCCGGAAGCGGCCCGCTCGCGACACCTCCCCAGGGTCTCCCCATCCCGGCGACGGCCGCGGCCTTCACCAGCGCGTTCAACTCGGGCCTGGCCACCGCGTTGGCGGGGATCACCGGCCCGAACATCTACGAGCTCGACGTCGCCGGCGTGCTCGACCCGCTGCTCGCGGACCCGGTCGGCAACGGCTACGCGGCCGGCCTGTCCCTGTGCGTCGACGACCCGCTCTGCATCGCGGGGAGCGGGCAGAGCCAGTACCTGATGTTCGACCACGTGCACTTCATGTCGGACCCCCACGACCTGATCGCCGCCAGTGTCATGGCGGCGATCCCCGAGCCGTCGACCGCCCTGCAGCTGGGGCTGGGGCTGCTCGTGGCCGGGGGCATGGGTCGACGGCGGCGCCGATAGTGGCCGCCACCCCCTCCTGGCGGATCGCGCCCGTGCTGGGCTGCCGGGACGTCCACGAGGCGGTGGCCTTCTACACCGGGATCCTGGGCTTCGGCTGTCCCCATGGCGTCTTCGAAGGCGTCGATCCGGACGAGGGAGGGGTCTATGCCATCGTCACGCGCGCGGGCGTCGACCTCCACCTGCAGATCCGTCGGCGGGAGGTGTACCCCCCCACGCGCGAGCGCATCGAGAGCGAGGTGTACGTCTTCGTGGACGACGCCGACGCGCTGTTCGAAGAGCTCCACGGTCGCGGCGCGACGATCCTCCGCGAGCCCGAGGACGCTCCGTACGGGCTGCGCGACTTCGTCGTCGAGGACCCGGACGGCCACCGCATCGTCTTCGGATCGCCCCTGGCGTAGGCAGGCTCTCCACGGAGCGAAGCGGCACCGCACGGGCGAAGCCCCGGCAGGGCTTCAGCCCCGAACGCCACCCCGCGAGACCACCAGCCGGTCACGGCCGTCGGCCTTGGCGCGGTAGAGCGCGGCGTCCGCGGCCTTCAGGACCTCCTCGGCGACCGGTGTGCCGTCCAGGTCCTCGGCTCGCACCAGTCCCGCGCTCACCGTCACCCGGCGATCGGTTCCCGAAGCCTCGATGCCGGCCCGTCCGATCTCACCCAGCAGCCGCTCCGCGGCCTGGACGGCCTGCTCGCCGCCCGTCTGGCCGAAGATCACCGCGAACTCGTCGCCACCGAAACGCGCCGCGGCGTCGTGGGGCCGACAGGTCGCCCCGATGACCTCACCGAGGCGCCGCAGCACCTCGTCGCCCACGCCGTGCCCGCGCGAGTCGTTGATCTGCTTGAAGTGGTCGACGTCGATCATCATCAGCGACATCGGCGCACCCGCGCGATCGTAGGCGGAGAGGGCCGCGGCCAGGGAGTCGTCCAGCGCGATCCGGTTCTTGAGCCCGGTCAGCGCATCGATGCGGGCCTGCACGCGCAGCAGGTCGACCATCCGCTTGGTGCGCAGGCTGGCGTGCACGCGTGCCTTCAGCTCGAGGGGCTCGACGGGCTTCCGGATGTAGTCGTCCGCGCCGATCTCGAGGGCCCGGGCCGCGTGGTTCGCGTTGTCGGCCACCGTGAAGAACAGGATCGGGATGTCCCGGGTCTCCTCCCCCTCCTTCAGATGGCGGCAGACCTTCAGGCCGTCCATGTGGGGCAGGTTCATGTCCAGCAGCACCAGATCGGGACGATCCGCGGTGGCGAGCTGGATGCCGTGAACCGGGTCGCAGGCGTGCAGGATCCAGGTGTCCGCCTCGCCGAGCTGCTGCTCGACGGCCCGATGGATCGACTCGTCGTCGTCGATGATGAGGATCGTCGTCGGCATGCCGTGGACTCCCCGGCGGCACCCTGGGGCCGTTCCCGAGTGCTTCGGAAGCCCGCGGGAGCGGCTTGAACCCGGGTCCAGGGCGCGCTGCTCTCGGCCTCCCCAGCGCGCCATCGGGTCGGGCAGCGCCTATCATCCGGTCTCGCCAGCCACCGCCCCGACCGGCGCAGATGGAGAGCCCCTTGGCCGCACCCCAGCAGACGACCTTCACCGCCATGCGAGACGCCACCCGCGACGACTATCAGCAGATCGCGCGCCACACGGCGGAGTTCTTCCAGGGCCTCCCGGACCGCGTCCTGACGCACCTCGGCCTGCTCGCCCACGACACGGGCGGCTACGCGGTGGACCGCCTCACCCACAGCCTGCAGACCGCCACCCGGGCCCGGCGGGACGGCCGGGACGACGAGTACGTGGTCTGCGCCCTGCTCCACGACATCGGCGACACCCTCGCGTGCACCAACCACGCCGACCTGGCCGCCAGCATCCTCGCGCCCTTCGTGAGCGAGAAGAACCTCTGGATCGTCGAGAAGCACGCGATCTTCCAGGGCTACTACTTCTTCCACCACCTGGGCCTCGACCGCGACATGCGCGACCGCTTCCGCGACCACGAATGGTTCCGCGACTGTGCGGAGTTCTGCGAGAAGTACGACCAGAACAGCTTCGACCCGGAGTACGACACCCTGCCCCTCGAGGCCTTCGAGCCGGCGGTCCGGAAGGTCTTCGAAGCACCCCGGCGCTCGATCTACCTGCCCGCGGACGACAGCGGGACTCCCTGAGGGTTCGCGGGAGCGGTCCTCGACGCTCGCCGGCGGATTCGGGTCCTGGCCGACCTTCTCTCCTCGCCTCTTCCCTCGGCCCTCGTCCTATAAGTAGGAGGGGGTACGCACGAAATCCGAGCTGGGAGCAATCCCCGCAGGGCGTCCCGTGCGGGGATCGCGACTGGCGACACGCCAGGGGGACGGACGCTGACGAACCCGAAGCGGCGAGAGCGGCGAGACGCCAGCCGGCGCCAGCTACCCGCGGCGCCCATCGACGGTCGGACCCTGCTGCGACTCACCCGCGACAGCTCGCGGGAGGCGCTCGACCACCTCCGCGAGTACGAGCCCCAGGCGCTCGCCGACGCGCTGCAGGAGCTGACGCCATCCCGACGCGCCGAGGTCCTGGAGCTGGCCGAGCGCGTCGACGAGATCGTCCCGCTGCTGCCCGAGGCCGAGTTCACCGCGACGGTACGGGGAGCGGGCATCGAGGAGTACGGCGGGCTGGTGGAGTTCGCGACGGCCGAGCAGCGGATCGCGGCGGTGGACCTCGACTGCTGGCGGGACGGCCGATTCTCGCCCAGCCGCCTGTTCGAGTGGCTCGACGCGATGATCGAGGCCGGACCGGCCACCCTGGCCGCCGCCTTCGACGAGCTGGACCCGGAGCTGTGGGTCCTTGCGCTCCGGGCCATGGCCGACTTCTCGGGCCCGACCGGAGAGGCGATCGGCGAGGACGACGAGGCCAGCTTCGACGGCATCGTCTCGTACGTCGCCCGGAGCGACGACGACGAGCGCCGCCTGCAGGCGATTCTCGGAACGGCCCTCCAGCACTCGCCGAGCCACTACTGGTGGCTGGTGGGCGCCGCCGCCTGGGAGAGCGGCGCAGCCGCCGCCGACGAGGCAGCGCGCTGGCAGCAGGGCCGGCTCGCCGATCTGGGCTTTCCCAC
>JANQSB010000212.1 GCA_028284295.1 Myxococcota bacterium
CGCACCTCTGCCCGCACGTAGGCGGAGACCAGGTCGAGGATGCCGATGGTGTCCTGGAGGAGGTCGAGCTCCACCTCCAGGTTGAACACGTTGTACCACTGGGTGACGTCCCAGTCCTCGCCGTAGTCGGCGCTGATGGAGCGGAACTGACTCTCGTAGAAGCCGTGGGCCTGCAGCCGGCCGTCGAAGGCCTCGAAGGCCCGGGCGCCGGGGACGACGAAGAGCCCCAGGAGGAGCAGCGCGGGCAACCAGAGCGATCCGGGGGGCCGAAGCCGTCGCACAGTCCACACAGCCCCGGAACCCACCTTCATACTGCCCTCCAGACTCGCAGCATCCTCGGTCCACCTGTGAGACGAGCGAAGCCCGCGCCTCGACCGGGGGGAGGTCAGCAAGCGAGGGCTCCACGGGTTCCGCATGGCGGCACTGGCATTTATACCCTGCAGGCCGCTACAGACTCAACGAAATTCGGCCCCGCGGAGGGGCTCTGGAAGGGCTTCCTTCCGCTCCGTCCGAGGGCGGAACAACCCATTGACGCCCGTGGGGAAAGATCCCCGAATCCACCCCCGGGTCACCCTGTCCATGCGCTGTCGACCCGGTCTCGGATCGGACTCGAGGGCGGCTTCGAGAAGAGGAGCTTCCAGTGAGCAACGCGCAACCGATCACGGGATGCCGGCCGGACGACATCGCACCGCACGTCTTCCTGTGCGGAGACCCGGCGCGCGTCGAACGCATCGCGTCATCCTGGTCGGACGCGCGAGAGGTCTGCAACGTCCGCGAGTACCGCATCGTCACCGGTGAATGCGAAGGGCTTCGCGTCAGCGCCGCGTCGACGGGCATCGGCGCCCCCAGCACCGCCATCCTCGTCGAGGAGCTCGCGAAGCTCGGCGCGCACACGCTCCTGCGGATCGGGAACAGCGGCGGACTGGCGCCGCGCCTCGAGCTCGGCGACCTGGTGGTCACCACCGGCGCCGTCCGGGACGACGGAACCTCCCGCAGCTACGTGGTCCCCGAGTACCCGGCCACGGCGGACCATCGGCTGGTGGGCGCGCTGCTCGACGCCGCCCGGGTCCAGGGCCATCCGGCCCACGCCGGCGTCACCTGGTCACTCGACGCCTTCTATGCCCGCAACGCGGTGCTGGACGAGGGCGGCGTCATGCGCTCCATGAGCGTCGACGGCTACTGGCCGAGTCACTTCGAAGCCCGCATCCGGGACATGCGCGAGGCGGGGGTCCTCAACTGCGAGATGGAGTCGGGAGTGCTGCTCACGCTGGCGGGCCTCTTCGGCCTCTCCGCCGGCTGCATCTGCGTGGTTTCCGACCGCACGCCGTGGGCGGGCCCGGCCGAGATCGACCTGGACCGCAACATGGAGGCCTGCATCGCCGTGGCGACGCAGGCCATGGGGAGCGTGGCGTCAGGAGCCGGGGACCAGTGACGCCGGTACCGGCATCAGGTTCCAGGTGAACACGCCCCCGCCCCCCTTCCGCTTGTAGATCACCTGCCGGATCAGGCGGCGCTTCTTCTCGTCCCAGGTGTAGCGGCGCACCTCGTTGTGCTTGTCGCTGGCCGCGTAGAGCTCGTCGAGCCCGTCTCCGTCGAGGTCCGTGAGGATGGCCGCGTGCTCGAAGCCGCCCGAGTCGCGGTCGATCGAGGTCACCTTCCAACGTCGACCGGGCTGGCCCGGGCGCAGCAGCCACAGCCCGCTCTGGAAGGCCGCCGCGACCAGGTCCTTCTTGCCGTCGCCGTCCACGTCGCCCGCGGTCAGGAAGCGACACAGCCGATCGCGGATCTCGGCGATCACCACGCCCTTCTTCGGGTCGGTGTCCGCGTCGTAGCGCCGGATCTCGACCCCGTGCTGCAGACGATTGGTCTTGGGGTCGAGCTTGCCTTCGACCACCACGTAGAGCTCGTCGCGGCCGTCGCCGTCGACGTCGTCCACGAGGATCTCCTTGGCGTGGCGCGTGCCCAGGTCCGCGACGATCTTCCTTCCTTCTCCTGTCTTCGGTACGTAGCGGGTCACGAAGCCCGACTGCTCGCTGCCGTCGAGTCGGTTGGGCTCGCTGGGCGTCGCGTAGACCTCGAGCACCCCGTCCCCGTCGACGTCGCCGATCTCGATCTCGTGGACGAAGGTGTCGGGCTCCTCGTCGATCTCGACCACGTCGAAGCCGCCTTCGGCCCGGGGGGCGACGGTGGCCACCACGCCCTGGTCGTGGGTGGCGACCGCCATCGACGCGCGACCGTCGCCGAACAGGTCTCCCACCTCGACGTCGCGCATGCGGCTGAACTTGCCGCCGAAGTCCTTGGTCCAGACGGTCTCGGCAGCGAGTGCGCCAGCCGCGTCGGGCGCCCAGAGCTTGAGGAACGCGCCGGTCCCCCCGGCGGTCAGGAGCTTGCCTTCGTAGAGCATCGCCTTGTGGAAGACGTTGCTGTCGGGGTCGTCCAGGGTGGTCAGCGTCCACGGACCTTCGGCCTGGGGCGTGAGGAACTCGAGGGCGGCAGGCAGCGGCTTCGGCGCGCCGCCTTCCGCGTCCCGCGGCGCGAACTGCGCCAAGGACAGCACCAGCACCTGGGGATCCCCCCCTCCCCCACCACCACCGGGGCTGCAGGCGAGGACGAAGGTCAGGCCGGCGGCCAGACACAGGCAGAAGGCGGGGCGAACGGTCATCGTGCGGGTCTCCCATCACGACGCGCGGCAGGAGGCGGGCCGGCGCTCGTTGGCCCGCTGGTTTAGCAGGATCCCGATCGACGGGCACGAGTCCCACGGCCTTCGCCGGGCGCGTCGACCGGCAGCGCATCGGCAGCCGTGTTATCCCTCCCCGCGTGAGCAAGCCGGGTTTCCAGAAGGTCCGCGGCACGCGCGACTTCTATCCCGAAGAGCTGCGCCAGCGGGAGTGGCTCTTCGACCACTTCCGGGAGGTCGCGCGGCGCTTCGCCTTCGAGCAGGTGGACGCACCCCTGGTGGAGCCCGCCGAGCTCTTCATCCGCAAGGCCGGCGAGGAGATCGTCGACCAGCTCTACCACTTCGAGCTCCACGACCGGCACCTGGCCCTGCGGCCCGAGTTCACCCCTTCCCTGGCGCGCATGGTCCAGGCGCGGGCGGGCGGCATGCGACTTCCCCTGCGCTGGTTCAGCATCCCCCAGTGCTGGCGCTACGAACGCATGACGCGGGGGCGCAAGCGCGAGCACTACCAGTGGAACATGGACGTGTGGGGCGAGGCGTCGGTCACGGCCGAAGCCGAGCTGATCGCAGCGGCCTTCTCCCTCTTCGATGCCGTCGGTCTCGACCGCGCTCACGTGGTCATGAAGCTCAACAGCCGCTCGCTGGTCGAAGAGTCGCTCCTGCAGGGCCCCCTGGCCGGGCGACCCGAGGTCTTCGCACCGCTGTGCGTGATCATCGACAAGATCGGGAAGATCGGCGCCGACGCGGTGGTCGAGCAGCTGTGCGATCCGAAGGGCCTGGTCGGGCTGTCGTCCGAGGCGGCGCGGGACGTGGTGGCCCTGCTCGAGGCCGGCAGCCTGGACGAGGCGGCCGCCCACGCCCCGGAAGGCTCGCAGCCGCTGGCCGAGCTTCGCCGCCTCTTCGAGCTGCTCGACGCCTA
>JANQSB010000224.1 GCA_028284295.1 Myxococcota bacterium
CCCCCGCCATGACGGCGCCCTGGATCACCGACAGGCCGACGCCTCCCAGCCCGAAGATCGCGACGCTGGAACCGGGCTCGACCTTGGCGGTGTTGAGGACCGCACCGATCCCGGTCGTGACCCCGCAACCGAGCAGGCAGACCTTGTCGAGGGGCGCGTCCTTGCGGATCTTCGCCGCCGAGTACTGCGAGATCACCGTCGCCTCGGCGAAGGTGGAGGTGCCCGTGTAGTGGTGGAGCATCTTCCCCCGGTGGCTGAGCCGGCTGGTCCCGTCGGGCATCAGGCCCCGCCCCTGGGTCTCGCGAACGCGACCGCAGAGATTGGTCCTGCCCGACAGGCAGAACTTGCACTCTCGACATTCCGCCGTGTACAGGGGGATGACGTGGTCACCGACCTCGAGGCCGCTGACTCCGGGGCCCACCTCTTCCACGACGCCGGCCCCTTCGTGGCCGAGGACCACCGGGAAGAGGCCTTCGGGGTCGGAGCCCGAGAGCGTGTAGGCGTCGGTATGGCAGACCCCCGTTGCGGCCAGCCTGACCAGCACCTCGCCCTCGCGCGGACCTTCGAGCTCGACCTCCTCGATCTCCAGCGGCTTCCCGGCTTCGAACGCAACGGCGGCACGGATCTTCACGGCGCTTCCTCCTCTCGGGGCCCGACTTCAGGACACCGGGAACGCGGCCTCTTCCTCGGCGATCAGCGAAGCGAAGCTCTCCCGGGAGAACACGCGCTCGGCGAAGGAAGCGAGCCGGGGCCAGCGGGACGGGTCGATCGACTCTCCCGAATGACGCAGGTTGACGAAGGTGGTACCGAGCGAGATGTCCGCGATTCCGAAGCGGTCGCCGACCATCCAGCCCGACTCCGGAACCTCTCCTTCCAGATAGTCGAACACCGGTGGAACGAGCTCGGCCATCTGCTGCGCCACCACCGTCTCGTCGCTCTCCTGCTTGAAGAGCAAGCGCTGGATGAAGCGCTGCGAGAACACGGGGACGATCACGTCGACGAGCTTGGTGTCTGCGTACTCCTCGAACCAGAGCGCCCGGCCCAGCTCTCGCGCGTCCTGCGGGTAGAGGGGCGGGTCCGGGCAGGTGCGCTCGAGGTACGCCACGATGACCGACGAATCCGGCAGGAAGAACTCGCCGTCCTGGTAGACCGGCACCTTGCTGAGCGGAGAGATCTTGCGAAAGGAGTCGGGCACGTTCCCCGGCATGACCGGCTCCAGCTCGTAGTCGAGACCCTTCTCGATCATGGCCACGCGGACCTTGCGGACGAAGGGGGAGGGACTCACCCCGTGGATCACGGGCATCGGCGACCTCGGGCTACTGCTGCGAGCAGGCCCGCCAAGCGTAGCCCGCTGCGAGCAGCACCATCCACAACACGGTCATGCCCGCACGCAGAAGCGAGCGCCGCACGGGCTCCTCGCTCTCCTCGAGCGGCACCTCCGCGGGCGAGGCGACCGGGCCGGTCACGGGGCGGGCCTCGATCGGCACCGGGGGCCCGCCGGCCGACGGATCGCGGAAGTCCATCTCGCCCACGTTCCACTCGGGCGTGCTCGCGCGACGCAGGCCGCGGCGTGCCGGCCGCTCCGGGCGGACGGGCTGCCCGCAGTGGATGCAGCGCCGGGTCTCGGGCGGAAAGGTGACGTTGCAGCTGTGGCACCAGACTTCGTAGACCGGCATCGCACCCGCAGTCTAGCGGGACGACGGAGCCCGGCGAGGGAGCCCGCCCGGAGCTAAGCTGGCACGCCGCGCACCCCGGCTCGCTGAGCCTTCCGGAGCCGACCGCTGCGGTGCGAGTCCCCCCCTCGACCCCCAGGAGGAAGTCCCATGCAGTCCCGCAATGTCGTGCTCGTCGATGGTGTCCGTTCCGCCTTCGCCCGCGGCGGCCGCGGCAAGCTCGTCGCCACCCGCCTCGACGACGCCGGCGCCCAGGTGCTCCGCGCCCTTCTCGACCGTCAACCGAAGATCAGCGACTCGATGATCGAGGACGTCGGGCTCGGAAACGTGAGCGGCCAGGGAGAGTTCGTCGGACTCGGGAACGTCGCCCGTCTCGCCGGGCTCCCCATGGAGGTCTGCACCTTCAACTCGAACCGGCAATGCGGCTCGAGCATGGAGACCTTCCACCGGGTCGCCATGTCGATCGCCGTGGGCGCCACCGACTGCGGCGTCGCCCTCGGGATCGAGCGCATGGGGCGCGGGCTCGGCATGGGCGGCGGTGGCAAGCAGACCCGGGTCACCCAGTTCAACTCGAAGCTCTTCGAGCTGAACGCGGTGCAGCGCAACATGGCGGACGACCACGACCAGCACTTCTCGGTGCCCTTCCCGGACTACATCCTCGACTCCCCGCCGCTGCAGTCGATGGTGCAGACCAGTCAGAACGTCGCCGAGTGCTACTCGCTCACGCGGGAGGAGCTCGACGAATTCTCGGCGAAGAGCCACCAGAAGGCGGCGGCCGCCTACGAGGCCGGCATCTACAAGGACGAGGTCGTGCCCCTCGAGGTCGAAGAGCCCGTCTTCAACGACCAGAAGGAGTGGGTCGAGGAGGAGACCGGCAAGACGGTCACCTTCGACCAGGACGAGTGCATCCGTCCCGGCACCACCGTCGACAAGCTCGGGAGCCTGAACCCCATCGGCGGCATCCAGAGCTTCGGGGGCAACGAGATCGTCGTCACCGCCGGCAATTCCTGCCCGACCAACGACGGCATCTCGGCCGCGCTGCTGATGAGCGAGGAGAAGGCGGCCTCCCTCGGCCTGGAGCCGCTCGCCCGAATCGCCGGAATCGGCGTCGGCGGCGTGAAGCCCCAGGTGATGGGCCTGGGGCCGATCCCGGCCACCCACAAGGCCTGCGCGCACGCCGGGATCTCGATCGACCAGATCGACCGTGTGGAGTTCAACGAAGCCTTCGCCACCCAGGTGCTCGCGTCGATCCGCGACCTCGGGATCGACGAGGGCAAGGTCAACGTGAACGGTGGCTCGATCGCCATCGGCCACCCGCTGGGCGCCACCGGCGCACGGCTCGTGGTGACCGTCGCCAAGGAGCTGCGCCGCAGCAGCAGCCGCTACGGCCTGGCGACCCAGTGCATCGGCGCGGGCATGGGCATCTCCACCATCCTGGAGCGACTCGACTGAGAACGCGGTCCGACGCCGACCCCGTGACGGAAGAAGAAAGGGCCCGGCGCGTGCGCCGGGCCCTTCTCGTTCCGCAAGGGATTCAGCGCGCGTAGCTCCCGCCCACGTGATCGTAGGGGTCCTCGCCGTCCTCCAACGCCTTGCGATAGCGCTCTTCGCGGATGAAGGACTCGAGACCCTCGACCAGGTGCTCGTGGAAGTCCCGGGACGACAGGATGCCGACCGGTGTTCCGTCGCTGACGATCGGGAGGTGTCGGAACCCCTCCTTGCGCAGGAGCTCGGCGCACTCGCGTACGCTCGCGTCCGGCCCGACACACACCGGGTCGCTGGTCATGACCGTCTCGACCCGGGTCTGGTCCGGATCGAGGCCCGCCGCCAGCACCCGCCGCAGCAGATCCCGCTCCGAGAAGAGGCCGCGCAAGGTCGACCCTTCCATGACGAGAACGGCACCGACACCGTTGCGGTCCATCTGCACCGACACCTGCGACGTGCTCTCTCCCGGCTGGACGGTGATCAGCTCGGTCTTCATCAGCTCCTGGACGAGCGTCATGGCACTACCTCCTCTCGTATCAATCCTATCAATGCACACCGGGCGTGAGAATCAAGGTCGACGGGTCGATTCCGAGGCTCCGGACCGAATAGTCCCAGAGTGAATCGGAATCGACCTCGAAGATCGCCTCTCGGCTCGAGGGAGCCGTCAGCCAGACCCCCTCGGCCATCTCGCTCTCGAGCTGACCCGGGCCCCAGCCCGCATAGCCGAGGAAGAGGCGGACGTCGCCGGGCGGATCCTCGGCGACGCGACGCAGGACGTTCAACGAGCCCGCGAAGAAGACACCGTGCCCGAGATCGGTCGACTCCTCCTCCATCTCGTCCGTGTCCGCCAGCACGTCGGTGTGGGCATAGAGCATCCAGCCGGTCTGCGGCTGCACCGGCCCGCCCCAGTGCAGCGGCGTCTCGGGCTCGCCGCCCCAGTGCATGTCGAGCCCGGCGCAGAGCTCGTCGGCGGACATCTCGACCGGTCGGTTCAGGACCAGGCCGAAGGTCCCCTGATCGTCGTGGTGGACGATCATCATCACGGTCCGCAGGAAGTTCGGGTCCTGTAGCTGGGGCATCGCGATCAGGAGCGATGCGTTCAGGGAGGATTCGGCCACGGCTGGCAGGGTAGCAAGGAGGTTGTAGCCGGGCCTTCAGTCGGGCGTCGGGCAGGTCGAAACGGAGAGGGGCACGAGGAGAGATCTCCGCATGACCGAGACACCCCGCATCCTGCTCGTCGACGACGGCGAACTGAGCGAAGTCGCGACCATGCTCGACGAGCTGCACATCGAACACACCCGCTTGCGGGGCGGCCAGATCACCGACGACCTCGCGCCCCCGAGTCACCTGCTGGTTGCGACCGCAAGGCGAGCCACCGCCGTCCGCCGGGGCGCCCCGCCCGAGGCGCCGGAAGGACGCCCCCTGCGCGTGATCGCGGTCGACGAGGACTCGACGGCGATGCGCCGCATGCTGCGACGCATGGGTTTCCACCTGCTGGTGCGACGCGGCGTGCACCCGGAGGTGTGGCGACTGCTGACCGAGCGCGCGCTCTTCCAGGGGGACGAGCGACGGCGGGACGAACGCCAGCCCGTCGGCGCCCCGATCTCGCTGTCCGCCTATCGCTCCTCGCGGGACGGGGGGGCGGGCTCCGCCGAGACGACAGCCGGGCTGCTGGTCGACATCTCGAATCGCGGCTGCCGCCTGCACACGAGCGAGATGCTCGAGCCGGGCTCGCGCATCGCGCTCTCGATCCGATTGGACGACCTCGGCGGCGAGATCCTGCACCTGCGAGGACGACTCGTGCGAACCGGCGCCCTGCCCGAGGCGGGCCCCCATGGTTGCACCGCCGGCATGCTCTTCGACAACGATCTCCCCGAGGCCGACCGGAGGCTGCTCGCGCAGCTGCTCAACGACCTCTCCGTGGGACCCGGCTCGATCGTCTACGGTCCGGCGGACGCGCTACCCCCGTGCGAGAGTCCCGACATCCCGGGACTGACGCTCGACGCCGAGACGGATCCCGCATTCCACGCCGGCGTGAAGATCGCGATCGACGAGAGCACGCCGGCCGACGCGCCGGGCGCAGAGGTGATCGACCTGCAGCGCCGCCGAAGCCCGAGAGGCAGCTTCACGAGTAGCGTGGTCGCGAACCCGGCCGGGATCGCGACGGGCAGCAGTCGCGTGCTGATGGGTCGCGACCTCTCGGCCCGGGGCATGCGGGTCGAGCGCATCAGCGACGTCGAAGTGGGCGACCGCTTCACCCTGGCTCTCTACGGACCGGCCCAGCAGCACCCCTTCCTGCTCGAGGCCGTCGTCGAGCGGGACGACGGCGACGGGGGCTTCGGGCTTCGCTTCGAAGACGTCCCCGCCGACGTGACGCGCGAGCTCGAGAAGCTCGTCGCCTGCCTCCCGGACGTCGAGTCGCTGGAGGACGGCGAGGCCGCGGGTCTCGGCGCCGTCATCTCCGAGATCCTCTCCAAGACCCACGACTGACGAGCGCCCCCGGGCCGAGCGGCGTCCGCGACCGCCCGAGAACAGAAAAGGCCCCGAGACCGGGACCTTTTCGGCAGTTCGATGTGAGCGTCAGCTAGAGCGGACGGACCGACGTCGCCTCGGGCCCCTTCCGGCCCTCACCCGGCTCGTACTCGACCTTCTGGCCGTCTTCGAGCGTGCGGAATCCGTCGCCCGCGATGTTCGAGTAGTGGACGAAGAGGTCCTTACTCCCATCCTCAGGGGTGATGAAGCCATACCCCTTCTGGTCGCTGAACCACTTCACTGTACCAGTAGCCATCTTTCCTCCTTGCGATCCGCGCCGGGCGCCGAACTCCGACTCCCCTAACGGGTCTCCCTGCCTCGGAGAAGCGCTGCCTCACCATCCAGCCCCTTCCAGGATGGACCGCGATCCAGGGAAGCCTCTCTCCCAAGGTCAGGCGCCATCATACAGGAACGCCCTCTTTTCAGACCAAGAAACAGCGCCCTGTCGCGGTCGGACGCTAGGCGTCCAAGCGACTGGAATACAAGGAGATTTCTCTGAGGGCGGGCAGCTAGCCACCGATCGCGACGGGCCCGGGGGCTGGATGCGCGTGCGGCTCGCCCCCCAGGTAGCGCCGAGCCAGGTCGGCCCGACAGTCGCGCCCGTCACAGAATATGGCCGACAGGACGTCGGCTCCGAGCTCGGACGACCGCACCCACCACAGGTCGCTCTGCAGCTGCAGCACCGCGACCGCGACCCGAGGCGCCTCCGCCGGCGCGACGCCGACGAACCACTCGTAGCGCCCGTACGGATCCTCGCCGGTCAGGTTTCCCGTCTTCCCGGCCACCTTCACCTCGCCCAGGCGATGGCGGCCGCGCCGGTCCCGGAAGGCGCTGCGGGCGGTTCCCCGGGTGATCGTCCGCACCAGCATCTCGCGCAGCTCGCGGGCCAGGTCGGAAGACATGATCCGGCTCGCGTCACGCCGCCGGGGGAGGGGGAGCGCCCGGCCGTGCACGTCGACCACGCGGTCCACCCAGAAGGGCTCGACGAGCCGGCCCTGGTCGAGGGAGGCCGCGAGCTGCGCCGCGTGCAGCGGAGTGATACGCGCCCCGGCGAGTCCCGAGCCGAGTCGCCCGAGGTCGTAGTCGTCGTCCCCTGCACTCGCCGTACCGGCGGCGTGCCCCGGTGCCGGGATCTGCAGCCAGCCGAAGCGCTCGATGGCCGCGATCAGCGCGTCGCTGCCCAGGGCGTTCACGGCGAGCTGGGCGAAGCACTGGTTGTTGGAGGTGGCGAGCGAACGCTCGAGGCTCATGACGTTGCCGCTGCGCGGCGGCTTCACCCGCGAAGGCGTGAGACGGTAGGGACTGCCCCGGTAGCGGCAGTTGCCGCGGGCCTCGGAAGGTGCCTCGTCGAGGGCAGCGGCCGCAGTCACGATCTTGACCAGGGACGCCGCGGGGTAGGCGGCCGTCGCCGGAAAGCCCGCCGGGTCGCTGGACACGTAGGCGAGCACGCGCCCCGAGTCGGGCTCGAGGACGATCACGTGGCCCTGGCTCACGCGGCCGCGCCGCATGCGGCGCAGGATGTTCCGCGTGAGCTCGACGTCCATCGTGTACTCGATGCGCAGCGGTCCCGCGAGATCGCTGCGGTGGGCCGGTGGGTCGATCCAGCGCACCAGGCGCGGCGGGTCCCACGGTGCTCCGTGATCGGGAGCGGGCGTCCGCTCGAGGTGGGACGAGGCACTCTCGAAGGCGTCGCGCGAAGCCGGGGGGTCCAGAAAGGCCGCCGCCGGCGGAGGCCGCAGCTCGTCGCCTGCAGGCGCCGCCGAGACGGGCGGCAGGAGCGCCGGCTCGGGAGGCTCGGCCTCGGCTCGCAGCACCGCGACGACACGCGAGAAGGGAAGCTCGACGAGCTGCAGCTTCGGGTCGGCGGTCGAGAGCTGCCGACCGACGACGAAGCCGAGCGCCACGAAGACGAGGATCGGGAGAGCCCGGGACCGGATCATCGACCGGCCACCGACGCGCACCCCCCGGCGCGTTCCCCTGCTCAAGGCTCTTGGACTCCTCGGGTCTGCCCTTCGCCCCTTCGCCCCTTCGCGAAGGGTGCCGGGCTGCGGGACGGACTCCGCTTCGAGGGGGGTGGTTCCTGGAGCGGGGGGTGTCGCGGTCTTGCGGTGGTTCTCGAGATGGCACCGGCGGGCGGTCGGGGTCGGCGCGGCTCACAGCGCGACGACGGACTGGACCTCCGGGACCTCCTCCTTCAGACGGGCTTCGATCCCCACCTTCAGCGTGATCGTGGAGCTGGGGCAGCCCGCACAGGCCCCGCGAAGATACACCTCGACGGTACCGTCGCGGTACCCCGCGAAGGCAATCTCTCCGCCATCCATCGCCACGTACGGCTGCACGTCGCGCTCGATGACGGCCCGGATGCGCGACACGACGTCGTCGTCGTCCGCCTGCGCGGGTGCCTCCCAGGCGTCTCCCAGAGCCGGAGGCCCGGCGGCGGCCCAGGCCTTGATGGCGGCCACCACCTCGGGGGCGAGGTCGGTCCATTCGCGCTCGGGCTGCTTGCTGACCGTCACGAAGTCCGGCCCCAGCAGGACCGAGACCACTCCGTCGACCTCCAGCAACCCTGCCGCCAGTGGGGAGACCTGCTCGGAAACCGGCTCCGTGAAGCTGGCCGTCGCCACCCCCAGCCCCGAGGGCACGACCTCCTGGCCGAGCACCCACTTCACGCTGTGGGGGTTCGGCGTGCGCTCGGCATGCATGCGGAAGCCCAGATTCATGGACCGGGCAGTCTAGCCCACGCCACGAACGCACCCGACTCGCGGCGGCCTTGGCCCCGCGGGCAGTCGGCGCTCAGCCGAAGAGCGTGGCGTCGAAGTCTTCGAGGCTGCAGACCCGGTGCCCGCGCTCCCGCGCCTGTGCGTGTTCGCGCGCACCATTGTATCCCCAGGAGGCCAGGACTCCGGACACGCCGAGCGACGAGACGTCGTCGAGGTGGTTGACCTTGTCGTCCACGAAGACGATCTGCTCGAAGGGCAGCCCGAAGCGGTCGCGCAGTCGGGACAGGTGCACCCGCTTGCTGCGGCCCGCCTCCTTGTCGAGCAGCGCCTCCTCGGGAAAGAGCGGATCGATGCCGTACTCCCGGAGCAGACGCCGTACCGAGGGGCGATCCTTGGCGGTCGCGATCGCCAGCCCGACCTGCCCGGCCCGCCGATGGAGGATCTCGAGAAAGGGCGGATACGGGCCCAGGAGGGAGATCCAGCGGTCCGGGTCCCGCTCGCGGAGCCGCGCGCGCGTGGCGTAGAAGGCCTCGTGGAACGCGGTCAGGAAGGCCGCGGGCTCGGCCTCGTAGCCATCGTCGAAGGCCGCCTGGTCGGCGGCGTCGCGGTCGCCCAGGATCAGGGAGAGCGCGACCGCGAAGTCCTCGGCCCGGTTGCCCAGGGGCATCATCCGGAGGAAGCGGCGGTAGGCCTCGTCGGCACGGATCTCGTCCGCGGACGCGGCCTCGGCGGCCGCGCAAAGGCCCTCCACGGCCGGCGAGGGGCGCAGCGCCGCATAGGTGCGCAGACAGACCCACCAGGACTCGGGTGCGCTGTCCGAGATCACGCCATCGAAGTCGAGTGCCAAGAGCTCCAGAGGCGGACCCCGGCCGGAGAAATCCGCTCCCGACGGCCATCTGCCGGGACGGAGCGAAAGCCCTGGTATTCTGCCCGGCGTGTCCGAAGGCCGCACCCCCATCTGGCGCCACGTCCTCCCGTGGGTCATCTCCGCAGCTGCGCTCGGCTACGTGTTCGGCTTCGCGATCGAGTGGGAGTCGATTCCGCGTGCCACCGAGGGTGCGAACCTCGAGCTCTTCGTCTTCGTCACCGTGGTCGACAAGATCGCCTTCTTCCTGGCCTGGGCGTTCATCCAGACCAAGGCGGTGCGCGATTTCGTCGAGCCCATCTCGGTGCGCGCGCTGCTCTCGGTGAAGGGAGCGGCGGAGCTGCTGCGCACGGGCAGCAACCTGCTCTCCGACGGGGCCTTCCTGTTCGGGGTCTCACAGCTGGTGAAGGACCGGGTCGCGACCGTGCTGGCGGTCATCATCATCCCCTTCAGCGCGCACTTCTTCGTGCTGCTGTGCCAGGCGACCCTCGCGCTTCCGTTCCTCGAAGGGGGGCTGGCGCGCAACATGGACGTGGCCCTGGCGACCGGCATCGGGTGGACCACGGTGGTGGCCTGCGTGGGTCTGGGCCGCCTGCGTTACTGGGAACGCTTCCTGCGCCGCATCGGGCTCTCGTCCTGGCTCGAGAAGGCGAAGCTGCGCAAGCTGGTTCCGATCATCGGATGGTTCGCGGTCTTCGCCGCCTTCGACGTCGTCATCCAGGGCATCGCATCGCGCGCCTTCGGGATCCCGATCCCCTGGGTCGAGCTGGTCGCCCGGATTCCGCTGCTCTACGTCGCGATCTCGCTGCCCTCCTTCGGCAACTTCGGCGTGCGGGAGATCGCCTGGTCGAGCCTCTTCGCCGAGCACGGCAGCCGCGAGGCCCTGATCGCGTTCGCGCTCTGGACCAACACGATCTTCGCCGTGATGCACGCGTTGGTGGGCTCGCTGTTCGTGGCGCGGGCCCTTCAGCTTTGGCGCGAGCTACGCGAGGCGCGGAAGGCGGGCACCGTGATGCCGTCGCCGATCCTCCACGACGCCATCGACCGCTGATTCAGGCGCGCTTTCGCATGCGCGACGCGGGCCGCTCGGAGGCCTGGTCGAGGCGGTCGAGCAGATCGAGTACGTCCGCATGGAGATCGCCGCGGCTCATGCAGCGGGCGATCCGCGCCGCCGACAGCGGCACGCCGAGCTCGCGGGCGAGCGACGACTTCTCGGCCAGCAGGCGCTTGGCGTCGAGCTCCTCGAGGCGCGCCCCGCCCGATTCGCCGGGCAGGTCGACCAGGACTTCCGCCAGGCGCGGATCGCGCCTTCGCATTCCCATGCAGCGCCGCATGGCGGTGGGGACCAGCAGGTAGCTCTCGATGTGGCGACGCGGCCAGGTGAAGAACTCGAGCCCGTGCGGGGCCTCCCGGGCCGCGCTGCGCTCGCCGGCCCCGTCGTGGCCGTCCCGATCGAGCACGCACATGGCGCGCGCCCGTCCGGTCTCCCCGAGCACGTCCTGGAAGTGCTCGAGAGCCCGGGCAGGGCGGCGCCCCCCCAGGATGACGGCACTCTCCGCGACGGTTCGGGAGAGGCGCGGTGAGATCAGCCGGGCCCAGCTGCGGAGGATGTCGCAGTCGCTGGGGCCCTCGACGTAGAGGACGAAGCGGCCCCTTCGGCCGGGGGGGCCTTGCTGTTCACAGGGGTTGGAACGCAACACGGGAGCCCCCCAGAAGCCTGCGCCGTTCTCATCCTAGCAGGCCGACCCCGGATGGGTCGGCTCGGGCCGCAAGGCATCCGCAGGCGGTGTGCAGCCTTCTCGGAGCTCGATGGTCGGCTCACCCGGGCGGCGGTACCCTCGGTGAATGACCACCGTCCTCGTCGCAGACGACCACGGAATCGTCCGCGAGGGGCTTCGCAGGCTCCTCGAGGCCGAGTCCGACCTGCAGGTCACCGGCGAGGCACGGGACGGCCGCGAGGTCCTGCAGCAGGTCGAGGAGCACAAGCCCCAGGTGGTGGTGCTGGACATCTCGATGCCTCGACTGGGAGGACTCGAGACCCTCGAGCGGCTGCGCACCAATCATCCGGACGTGAAGGTGATCCTGCTCTCCGTGCACGGAGACGCGCCCTTCATCCAGAGTGCGATCTCGCTCGGTGCCGACGGCTACGTGCTCAAGGACGGACGGGCGGCCGAGATCGTCACCGCGATCCGGGCCGTCACGAAGGGCGGCAGCTACTTCAGCCCCGTCGTGGCGCGGGAGATCGTCGAGCAGCTGCGGACCCCGGAGACCCAGAGCCCGGAGCCCTTCTCGGTGCTCTCCCAGCGCGAGCGCGAGGTCCTCCACCTGATCGCCGAGGGGATGTCCGCCAAGGAAGTCGCCGGCGAGCTCTCGATCAGCACCAAGACCGTCGAGGCCCACCGGACCAGCCTGATGCGCAAGCTCGGTGTGCGCAAGGCGACCGAGCTGGTGCGCTACGCCCTGCGACACGGGCTGATCGAGCCCTGATCCCGGCCGCCCGGGTTCGAAGCACTAGGAGCCCGGTGGAGAGCTTCCGGGAGGAGCCCCGGGCGCGGAAAGGGTCGTCAGCACCTCGACGTGCGGCGTCTGCGGGAACAGGTCGAAGGCGCGCACCGAATCCAATCGGTAGCCCGCGTCCCGCAGCCCCTTCAGATCGCGCGCCAGGGTCGCGGGATCGCACGAGAGGTAGGCGATGTGTCGCGGGCTCGTCGCGATCACGGCCGCCAGCGCCTCCGGATCGACTCCGCTCCGCGGCGGATCGAGCACCAGCAGGTCCGGGCGAGCGAGCTCGAGTCGGGAGAGCACCCGCTCCACGCGGCCGGGGTGCACGCGCACGTTGTCGCGTCCCGCCCGGGCCAGGTTCTCGCGCAGGTCGGCGACGGCGCCCGGATGCGACTCGATGGCCCAGACCTGGTCGAAACGCCGGGACAGGCCGAGGGTGAAGAGACCCCCGCCCGCGTAGAGCTCCAGGCAGCTGACCGTTCCCGCCTCCGGCGCGGCCGAGACCACGGCGTGGGCGAGCGCCTCACACAGCAGG
>JANQSB010000251.1 GCA_028284295.1 Myxococcota bacterium
CGCCTCGCGCGCCGGCCCACCAGCGCGACCTTCGCGCCACGCGCAGGTCGAGCGACACGGGATGGGCGAGAAGCCCCCAGACGCGAACGACGGGACGACCATTCTGGTTCTTGGCCTCCTCGACCACCCAGCCGCGAGTCGCCAGGCTCTCGAGCGCACGCTCGACCTGCTCGCCCCCCTGCTTGCGGGCGCGCGCCGCGAGCCACGGGATCGCGACGGCCGCCGCGCCCATCACCGCCAGGAAGAGTGCCATTCGCGGCTCCATCCGAGCTGCATCGGACGAAGCGCCTTCCGGGTGAAGCGAGCTCTCTCAGAGGCGGACCAGCTCGTCCCGATCTGCCGGGATCAGCGGCGCGATGCGGTCGAGCCAGCCGCGGATGAGCGCGGTGCCTCGCTCGTTGGTCCAATCCATCAGGTGCATGCCGCTGATCATCCGGTAGGCGATCAGGAGCATCGAGCGCTGGTAGTCGCGGCGACAGGCCGCGAGGTCGTAGCCCGACACGCCCAGGCCCTGCAGCGCCTCGTGGTAGCCGCGCAGCAGCTCGTCCTCGTGCTCGCGAGCCAGCTCGCGTGAGAGGTTCCCGCTGATGAAGTAGGCGACGTCCAGCGCCCCCGGCCCGAGCGAGACGTTCTGCCAGTCGAAGGCGACGATCGGCGCGTCCGCACTCTCGTCGTCGAAGAAGAGGTTGTCGAGGCGATAGTCCCCGTGGAGCAGGGTGAACGGAGATGCGCGGAAGCTCTCCATCAGCGGGATCCCGGCGCCCCGCAGCCAGGCCGCCAGCTCGCGCAGACCATCGGGAAGCCCGTCGCCGAAGTGCTCGAAGAAGGCCCTGTGACCGGACCGGTACATCACGTGGGCATAGCGCCGGAGGACCCACACGGGAGCGATCCAGGGCATCTCGGCGAGCTCGGAGCGCTGCCACCAGGCGGCATGGACGCGCGCGATGCCCGCGATGACTCCCGCGGCCTCGTCGACCGAGCAGCCCGCGACCTGGTCTCCCGGTCGCCGCGGCGCCAGGTCTTCCAGCAGCAGCACGTAGCGGCGGCGGCTTCGCCCGGCGAGCCACATGCCCAGCGGCATCAGGACGCGAACCACGAAGGTCGGCAGGCGGTCCAGGAACTCGAGGGTCTCCTTCTCCTTGCCCTCGACCGGGCCCGGGTCCATGGCGGCGTGGTAGCAGGCCGGCTTGGGGATCGGCACGGACTCGGCGAGCTCGGTGTAGAAGCGGATCTCCCGCTCGTAGGCCCCCAGCACCTCGCCGATCTGGCGGTTCGAGTCGACCCGGATCGGCAGCTTGGCGATCACCGACTCGGGAGCCGCTCGCGGACTCCCGTCGTAGGAGAGACGCAGTCTCACGACCTGCCCGACGAACCCTTCGCCGGCACCGAGTGGCTCCGGATCGACCCGCACCACCCGCGCGTCGGCGAGGCGACCCCCCGCGCGGAGTGCTGCGGTGATCCAGGAGGGAGTGAGCTCTTCGATCGTCTCCGGAATCTGCGGTGCGGGAAGCGCTTCGCGCATGGGACGCTCCGGCTCGCGGCTCGAGGCGGCCTCAGGGTAACGCGGCTTCGGTTAGCATGACTCGATGGACCTTCTCTACACCGCGCACGTTCCTCGGGGTGAGGGCCCCTTCCCCACGGTCCTCGCCCTTCACGGCTGGGGGGCGGGCGCTCACGACCTGCTCGCCCTCGCACCCTACCTCCATGGGGGTGAAGCCCTGGTCGTCTGTCCCGAAGGCCCGGTCGCGTTCGAGATCGCGCCGGGCCAGAGAGGGAACGGCTGGTTCCCGATCACGGCCGGCGGACCCATGGACCCGGCCGCCTTCGCCGAGGGGCGTGCGGTGCTGGCCCGCTTCGTCGACCAGTGCTTCGAGCAGCTTCCCGTCGACCCCCGCAAGGTGGCGGTGCTCGGATTCAGCCAGGGCGGCGTGATGGGATACGACCTGGTGCTGCGCGACCCGGGACGCTTCGCGGGGCTGGCGGCGCTCTCCAGCTGGCTCCCGAACGACGTGGCGAACGCGATCCCCGAGGTCGAGGAACGCCAGGGCTTTCCGGTCCTGGTCCAGCACGGGACCGCGGACCCGATGATCCCGGTCGATCGTGCGCGCGAGTCGCGGCAGCGACTGCTCGAGATGGGCGTGGATCTGGCCTACCACGAGTACGACATGCAGCACGAGCTGCGACCCGAATCCCTGCGCGACCTGGTCGGCTGGCTCGGGGACAAGGTGCTGCAGCCGGTGCTCCTGGCCTAGAGCTGGCGAACGCTCCGCGTTCGCTTGCCGCGTCGTCTGTGTCCCGTGCAGAACCCTCTAGGCCCGACGGGTCGTGGCGATCGCCAGCAGGCCGATCGGCTGGGCGAGGAGCAGGGCCAGCACCGGCAGCAACCCGAAGCGATCCGCGAGCAGTCCCAGGAGCAGGGGCAGCACCACGTCGAGCGGCGTGAAGAGGTGCGCCATCGCGTTCAGCATCCCGGAGCGCCCGGGAAGCGCGCGATAGGCCTGGGCCTTGGCCAGCGGATACAGACAGCCCTCGAAGACGCCCGTGAAGAAGATCCAGACCCCACTGGCCATCGGATCCCGCACGAAGAGCCATGCCGTGTAGGACACGATCGTCCCGACGCACGCCCACGCGAGCAGGAACAACGGCGTGAAACGCGCCAGCAGACGATGCAGGATGGCGACGCCCACGACGGCACCACCCATCAGGGCCATCAGGATGACGGCCCGGGTCGTGGAGTCGGCGCCCAGGTTGTCGCGCAGGTGCAGCGCGCCGAAGGCCACCAGGATCTCGTCCATGAGACTGCAGAGCCAGGCGGCGAAGAGCCACAGGAGCAGCGGACGATCGCGGAATGCGGCGCGGAGGGCCTCGCGGACGCCCACCTCCGCGGCAGCCTCGGCGGGGCGCCCCGGCTCCGGAAAGGCTCGCGTGACCATCCAGGCCGCGTAGGCGACGATCACGAGCCCGGTCGCGAGGAAGGCCTCGCGCCAACCGAGTGCGAAGACCCCGAGCACCCAGAAGAGCGCCGGCGCCGTCATGTCCCCGGCCGCGCCCATGAACACCCAGCGCGTCATCACCCGCTCGCGGTCCTCCGGATAGAGATCCATCAGCGTCGCCTGGGCGAGGGAGACCCCGCTTCCACTGGCCACGCCCGAGAGCAGGAGCGCACCCGCCACCACGTAGAAGGAGCCCGCGAGCCCGACGACCAGGTCGATCACACCCATGGCGAAGAGCCCGCCGCACACGAAGAGCTTCTTGCGAGTGCGGTCGGCCAGGAGGAAGAGCGGCGGCTCGAGCAGCCACGACACGAAGAGCGGACCCGTGAAGATCAGGAAGGCCGCGGTGCTGTAGCGGATCTCGAACTCGGACTGGAGCCCCGGTGCCCCGATCGTGGGCATCCCGGACGCGAACTCGTCGATGAAGTCGACGAAGAGCAGCGCCATCATCAGAACCGGTAGCCGCCGCAAGGCCATGGGTCTGGGTCCACCCCGCTCTGGCGGGGGAAGGGCAAGGGGGAAGGCCGGAGGCTCTACGCCTCAGTCGAGCTCGGCAATCACCGGCGCGTGGTCGGACGCCGTGAGGCCGTCCTTCTTCTTGCGATAGTCCCGATCGATCTCGACCCGGCGGATCCGCGAGCGCGCCGCCGGGGTGGCGAGGATGAGGTCGATCCGGAGTCCCTGCCCCCGGTGGAAGGCACCGCCGCGATAGTCCCACCAGGAGAAGGCCTGGGTGTCGGGATACAGGTCGCGGAAGGCGTCGACCCAGCCCCGGTCGAAGAAACCCTGCAAGCGCGCCCGCTCCTCGTCGGTGTGGAAGATGCGTCCCGCGTGCCGGGTCTCGTCCCAGCTGTCGAGCGCGCCCGGACAGATGTTGAAGTCCCCGCAGAGAATCGCCGACTCCTGGTCGTCGAAGGCGGCCCGGTGCGCGGCCAGGGCGTCGAACCAGGCGAGCTTGCGCGGGAAGTCCTCGTGCTCGATCGACTTGCCGTTGGGGCAGTAGACCGTGGTGAAGGAGAGCCCTTCGACACGGGCCGTGACCAGTCGCGACCCGAAGTCCTGCTGGCCGGGCAGTCCGCGCTGGACCGCCTCGGCGGGCTTGCGGCTGAGGACAGCGACGCCGTTCCAGGCCTTCTGGCCGTGGGTGATCGAGCTGTACCCCTCGGCTTCGAAGACGTCGACGGGAAACTGCTCGTCCGTGAGCTTCAGCTCCTGCAGCCCGACGACGTCGGGCTGGCGGTTGCGGAGCCAGTGCAGGACGAAGTCCTGTCGGGCACGCAGTCCGTTCACGTTCCAGGTCGCGATCCGCATGGTGCAGTCGCGAGTGTTCCGGCTGCGAAGCGGCGCGTCAATCGCGGAGTGGCGCGCCGTCCGCCTGACGCCGCACGATCTCGCGCAGTGGCCACAGGCCCGCGAGGATCAGCAGCAAGGCTCCGAGGGGCCGAGCGGCCAGCTGCAGACGGAGCACGCGGTCTCCGTCTCGCGCCCCGTACCAGGCGTTCTCGTGCGCCTCGGGTCCTGCAGCGAGAGCGACACCCAGTACGAAGAGCGCGAGCACGGCCGCGCGCACGCCCGCACTCGCATCGAATCGCCGCTGCTGCCACCAGGAGGGAAGCAGGCACAGGGGAACCACGAGGAAGAGGTAGTAGTGGATCCACACGACCGGAAAGAAGAGGCACATCAAGGCGACGCCGAGACCCAGCTCGAGCTCGAGACTGCCGGCGCGCGGGTCCCCGTCGGGTGGCGGAAGGGCCGGCAGCAGGGCGCGGCCGGCGAATCCGAAGAGCAGACCGGCGACGACGGCGAGACTGCCGTAGACCGCGACGGCGACGACGGTCGGCCGCGACACCGGCACCCAGTCGATCAGGCTGCGCTCGCCGAGCAGCCGCATCCACGCGCCGTCCAGCCCCTGGTTGTTGAAGGCCGCCTGCGCGCGACCGAAGTTGTCCCAGATCACCCGGTCCGCGTACTGCGCCACCAGCTCCGGTCCGAAGAAGACGAAGGAGGCGAGCACGCCCGAAGCCACCACGGCGGCCGCGACCGCGGCGACCCGAAAGCGTCGCCTCAGCGCCAGGAGCGGCAGCAGCAGCAGGGGCGGGATCTTGACCAGGCAGACGAGGCCGAGAAGCGCTCCAGCGAGGGAGTCCCGCCCCCGCTTCAGCAGCAGGTAGACGAGGGCGAAGGCGAGCACCATCAGCGGCGTCGTCTGGCCCAGGACGAGACAGCGACGCATGACCGGCCCGAACGCGAAGAAGATCGCCGCGACCACCAGCAGCTGCACGGGGTCCAGCGGAGGGAAGTAGCGGGTCACCGCGAAGATCAGCAGGCCGAAGAGCGCGGCCAGGGCGGCCAGGCTCAGCCACCACCACAGCTCCCAGGAGGACTCGTAGTCGAGCAGCGCGAGCGGAACGAAGAGAACGGAGACGACCGGCAGGTTCGTGTACCACTTCCACTCGCTCGAGTAGATCCGCTCGGGCTGACCGTCGAGCAGCATCTTGCCGGTGGCCCAGTAGGCGGGGAAGTCGTTCAGGCGGGCCCCGTGAGCCTCCGGCAGGCGAAAGGCGAAGTGGAGCGCGAGCGCGGCGACGAGCGCGAGGCTTCCCGCCTGGATCGCGCGCCGACGGGCCAAGCTGTCAGCCGAGGGAGCGAACCAGGCGAAGCGCGCTGTCGGCCAGGCGGTCGATCCGCTGCTTGAACACGTCCGTGTTCGCCTCGCCCCCCATGACCCCCTTCAGGTAGCGGGCCATGACGCCTTCGACGATCGCGGCCAGCCGCCAGTACTGGAAGGAGCGGTAGTAGTCGACGTTGTCGACCTCGAAGCCCGTGCGCTTCGCATAGGCCTCGACGAACTCGGCACGACTCGGGAAGCCGCCGATCGAGGTCGGTGCGACCTCGGTCTCTTCTCCCTTGGGATCGTCGGGCTGGGCCCAGTTGTTCAGGATGTATCCGACGTCCGCGAGCACGTCGCCGAGGGTGCACAGCTCCCAATCGAGCACGGCCTCGACACTCCCCTCCGGACCCGACAGCATGTTTCCGAGTCGGTAGTCGCCGTGGACGATGCCCGTGTAGCGCTGCTCGGGCTTGGCGGCGAGCAGCAGCTCGTAGCTCTCCTCCATGGCCGGGAGCTCGCGTGTCTTCGACTTCTCCCACTGCCCACGCCAACGCTTCAGCTGGCGATCGAGGTAGGCCTCCTTGCGGCCGAGGTCGCCCAGCCCGACGGTGTCCGGCTCGATCCGGTGGAGATCTGCCAGGATCTCGATCACCGACCGGCCCAGCTGCGCCCGTCGGTCGAGGTCGGGCAGGAAGCGGGCCGTCACTTCCGCGGAGTCCAGGACCCGGCCCTCCACGAAGTTCATCACGTAGAAGGGCGCATCGTTGACCGAGTCGTCCTCACACAGGCCGAGGGCCTGGGGGACGGGGACCGCCGTACGACCCACTCCGCTGATGATCTTGTGCTCGCGCCCCATGTCGTGTGCCGTGGCCAGCACGGCACCGAGCGGCGGCCGGCGCAGGACGAGCTTGCGGCCGGCGGCATCCGTCACCGCGTAGGTGAGGTTCGAGTGCCCCCCCACGATCAGCTCGAACTGGAAGGGCGGAGTCGTTCCCGCGACGTGTGCCTCCAGCCAGGCCGTCACCGGGCCTGACCGGATCCCCTTCACCGCGCCGCCCGCTGTCTCCCCACCCGCAGTCTCTCTGCCCGCAGCCATGGGGGTATTCAACTCGATCCTGGGGGGGCCTGCACCCCGGTCGCTGCACCACCGCCGCGCGCGTGCGGCAGCCGTGAAGGGTCTGAGCCCCTGGCATGCGGCCTCACGCTGGCACGCGAATTGCTCCGGAACGGACCAGTCGGGAGCCCAGCATGAGCCAGTCGATCCGGTCCGTCCTCCTCGCCCTCAGCTTCGTCCTCGCAACCTCCGGCTGCGTTGCCGCCGCCCCGGGCGGCACGGTCCTGCCGTTGCTTCATCCGGGCTGGCAGGCGCACATGGCTTCCGGTCTCGACTCCTGGGAGGTCGGGGACGCCGAGGCAGCCGCGGACCACTACCGGCGCGCGCTCGGGATCGCGCGCTCCGAAGCCCTGGCCCCGGAGGAGCTGGCGTACAGCAGCTACCGCCTGGCCGAAGCGATCCGTCTGCACCCGTCGACCAGCCGCGGCGAGTCGGCCCTGGCGCTCCTCGACGAGTCACGACGCCACTTCGAGGCCGCCTACGGGACCGAGCACCCGGTGCTGATCCCCGTCTGGGTCCGCCTCGCCGAGCTGCGATCCGAGCGCGGCGACGAGGAAGGCGCCCGCTCGGCGCGGGCGGCCGCGGACCGGATCGCCGTGCGCTTCTTCCCCGAGAGCCACTTCCTGCGCGAGCGCTACGGTGCAGCCCGTCCCGCACTGATGATGCACCCGCTCGAGGTCCTTCAGCTGATCGGCGGCCGGGATCGACCGCCCGAGCAGGTCGTACAAGGTCCCTGAGCGAAGAGCGTCCGGTCGGGGCACATCCCGACACGCGTTGCCCGGCTATCGTGTGCCCCGATGGCCGTCGGCGACTCGGATCGAATGCGCGCCTGGCGCGTGCATGAACTCGGTGCTCCGGGCGAGGTCCTGCAGCTGGTCGATGCGCCGCGGCCCGAGCCCGGACCGGGACAGGTCCGCATCCGCGTCAACGTGGCAGCCTTGAACTGGAGCGACGACCTGGTCTGCCGCGGACGCTATCAGGTCAAGCCGGAGCCCCCGTTCAGCCCCGGCCTGGAAGGCGCGGGGGTCATCGACGCGGTCGGCCCCGCACGGGCCGACGAGCCGACCTGGCAGGCCGGCGAACGCGTGATGGCCAACACCACCCTCCCCCACGGCGCACTCGCCGAGTACGCGATCGCCGAGGCCGTGAACGTCTACCGGGTGCCGGATGCGGTCTCGGATGCCCGGGCCGCCGGGCTCCTGATCCAATACCAGACCACCCACATCGCCCTGCACCGCCGAGGACGGATCCGCTCCGGCGAGACCCTGCTCGTCCATGCGGGTGCAGGCGGCATGGGATCGGCGGCCATCCAGCTCGGACGCGCCGCCGGCGCTCGCGTGATCGCCACCGCGGGCGGAGCCGAGAAGGTCGCTCTGTGTCGCGAGATGGGTGCCGAGGTCGCGATCGACTACCGGAACGAGGACTTCGTCGAGGTCGTGAACCGCGAGACCGAGGGCCGCGGCGCGGACCTGATCTTCGATTCCGTGGGAGGAGACACCTTCGACCGCTCCCGCAAGTGCATCGCCTTCGAGGGTCGCATCCTGGTGATCGGAT
>JANQSB010000268.1 GCA_028284295.1 Myxococcota bacterium
CCTGCTGCTCGAGTCGAAGCCGCGGTCGTGAGACCGGCGGGCGCTCAGGCGGCGTGGCGACGGCGCCGCAGCGACGCGATCGAGCCGAGCGCGTCGGCCAGGGCGGCGCGTCCGCTCGGGAAGGCGCACAGGATGGTGCCGAACACCAGGGCGTCCACCGCGAAGAGAGCGGCCACTGCGGGCAGGTCCTGCCAGTCGGCCAGGCTCGGCGCCAGCGCGCGCTGCGCGGCGACCGCCGCCGCGGCCGCGATCCCCGGTACCACCAGAGCGCCCGCGATGTCGCGCGATCGAACGGGCCCCTGACTTCCGGCGTAGAGGATGACGAGGGGGCTGAGCGCGCAGGTCGCCGTGGCGACTCCGATCGCCACGCCCAGGGCGCCCCAGGGCATGCCACCCAGGATCCCACACAGCATGCCGAGGGTCTCGACCACCGACCAGCGCAGCGATTGGTGGGTGCGGTTCTGCGTCACGAAGATCCACCAGGTCGAGCGCATGACCGGCGAGATGAAGCCGCGCAAGGCCAGCACCGCGAAGATCGGTCCGGCAGCGGTCCACTGCTCGCCCAGCGCGAAGGGCACGAGCCGTTCGGCCGAGGCGACCATGAAGGCCGAGCCCGGCATCGCCACCAGGACCAGCTTCTCCAGGATGCGGAGGTAGGCGCGCCGGTAGCGCGCCGGGTCGTCGGTGACGCGGGAGAGGCTCGGCACCACGACCGTACCGAAGGGGCCGAGCGCCCGTGCGATCGGCGTCTCGACCAGGGTCTGTGCCTTCGTGTAGATGCCCAGGGTGTAGGCGCCGCCGAAGCGGCCGAGGAGCATGTGCTCGACGCTCCGCTGCACGTGGGTGAGGAAGTTCGTGCCCATGACGTTGGCACCCACGCGCAGCATCTGGCCCACGCCGACACCCCGGGTGGGCCGGCCGGGAATCCAGCCCGCGAGCGCCCAGATGACCGCCAGGCTGACGGTCGCCGAGACGATCTGCAGCGCGACGAGGGCCCAGTAGCCGAAGCCCTCGAAGGCCATCCAGAAGCCCACCGCCAGGCCCGCCACCTGGGATGCCAGCTGGGCGCCCACCAGCGCGACGAAGCGCATCTGCCGTCGCAGCACGGCCTGGTGCTGGACCGCCAGGCCGCGCAGGACGAAGGTGGGCGCGAGCAGCAGCGCGATGCCGACGACGCGCGGCTCCTGGTAGAACCACGCGAGCAGGGGCGCGGCCACGATGGTCAGCGCCGCCAGCGCCGCCGCGAGGCCGACGTTCACCCAGAAGAGGGTGCTGACCTGCAGGTGCGTGATCCTCTCGCGCGTGATCGTCGCGATGGTGAGCCCGAAGTCCGTGAAGAGCCCGAGGAAGGAGGTGACCACGGTGACCATCGCGACGACGCCGTAGTCCGACGGCTCGAGCAGCCGGGCCAGCAGGACGATGCGGACCGCCTCGATGCCGAAGCGGCCCACCTGACCGCCGGCGGTGGCGACGCCGCCGAGGGCCGTGCGACGACCGAGATCCTTCTGGAGCCGGCCCGTCTCGAAGAGGCGGTCGCGCGGATCGGGCGGAGCGGCGGACTCACTCATCGGCGCTGCGATCCGGCGTGCGGATGGGCGTGGCGGCCTCCGGCTCAGTCGGTCTGCGTCGCGCGCGGCGGCGGCGGCTGGTAGAGCCCGAGGCGCGCGTTGAGCAGACGGATCGGCGGAATCGCCTCGAGCATGCGCTTGAATGCGTTCTTGCGGTTCCGCCGGATGTCGCGAAGGCGGTAGAACTCGGCCTTCGCCTGGGCGGGCACGTCGTGGGCCGAGTAGGCGGGTCCAGAGGCGTGGAAGACGCGGAGCTCCGCGAGGATTCCGGCCCAGTAGCCCAGCTTGCGGATGCGCGAGACGTACTGTCCGTCCTCGCGCCAGAAGATGAGCTTCTCGTCCTCACCGAATCCCCCCACCTCGTCGTGGATCTGGCGCGAGGTCAAGGTGCACCAGCCGCCGGTCGGCCCCTCGAGCACCGGGACGCCCCCCAGGGTCTTCTCATGATAGAGGTGCTTGTCCCGGCGAAACATGATGTCGGCCGCCACGCTCTTTCCGTCGTCGATGATGTTCGCGGCCAGGTAGCCGGCCTTCGGGATCTTGTCGAAGGCGTCGACCAGCGTCGCGTCCCAGTCCTGGGGCGCGTCGATCACGTCGTCGTCCAGCTCGATCAGGTAGGGCTGGTCGGTCATCGCGAAGGCGCGCGCGTAGGCGTTGAGGCCGATGTTCTCGTCGTGCAGGACGAGCTGGATGCGCGGGTCCTCCAGGGTCTGGAGATACTCCCGGGTTCCATCGGTGGATGCGTTGTCCCAGATGATGATCTGGGTGGTCCGGTCCGAGCAGCGAGCCAGCACCTTCTCCACGCAGTCGCGCATCAGGTGGACGCGGTTGCAGGTCAGAACGACGATAGAGATCACGCGGGCCTCCAGGGCAAGGGCTTTCCGAGCCAGTCGGCGAGTCGCCGATCGCTCTCTTCGAATTCGCGTTGCAGACGGGCGCGGACGGGGTCCGGCATGCGGTCACCCCCCGAGTAGACCCGGGCGCTCCGGGTGAGACGGCCGAGGGTGCCCGCGGCGCGGTCGGCACCGGGCCCGAGGCGACCCGCGCCGCGGCGCGCGGCCCGGGTCAGGCGGTCCAGTGCCGGCCAGCGCGGGAAGCTCGCCCGGTTGTGATGCGGCAGGGAGAGGTCGAGGTCGTCGGGGAGCTCGAGGCCCAGATGGGCGAGCACCCTCGAGACCACGCTCGCGGGATCGCGGCGGAGCTCTTCGAGGAACACGACGCAGAGCTGCTCGCGCGAGAGCACCCGCTCGTAGCGTTCGAGACTGTCGATGTAGCGGCCGCGGCCCACGTAGGAGAGCGAGTCCACCTGGTCGGGGTCGCCGCTCTTCATGCGCGCCGGCTCCGCGTCGAGTGCGTCCAGGATCTCCAGGTCTTCCCAACCCCGCCTGCGCTCGTGCCAGTAGTGGGACCAGGCGCGCGTGACCGGGTCGCGCAGGATCGCGACGACCCGGACCTCGGGGATCGTCTTCGCGATCCGCTCGCAGGCCTGGGGGTCGAAGAGGTAGTTGGGCGTCGCCTCGCCGCAGCGCTGCTCCGGGCGGCTGTCCCGGAACTGCTCTTCGTAGTGGCGGGTGCCGGTGGTCTCGAGGGTGCCGTGATGGCGGAAGTAGGAGTAGCTGGCGAAGAAGTGCAGCTCCTTCTCTTCGGGCAGGAAGACGCGGGGGTGGCGCCGCAGCAGCTCCCACAGGGTGGTCGAACCACACTTCATCTCGCCTGCGATCAGGAAATCGGGCAGCCGCGCGCTCATGACGGGTCCTTCTGGTCTTCCCCGGACGGGGACCGGCGTCCCGTGAGTGTCCCGTTCCGCGGCCGCGGTGACCCGAAACCCCTCACCGTCCCTTGCGCATCCTGCGGTAGACCGACTCTCCCAGGCGCGGCAGTGCGCCGAGGGGGCCGGGCGGTGCGATGTCGGAGGGTCCGGCAGCCTGCACGTCCAGCCCGTTCAGCCCGCGTTTGAAGTGGAATACGCCCGGATTTCCCTCCGGGTCGATGCCCCCCAGGTCGTACCAGCGCGCACCCCGCTCCTTGGCGATCTCGATGGCGCGCCATTGCAGCAGGTAGGCGGCATTGGTCTTGAGCGCCGACGGCAAGGTGGCACCCAGCAGGTAGACGCAGGTATCGCCGTCCAGGCTCGAGACGTGACCCGCCACGGCTTCGCCGTCCTGGTCGGCGAGGATGATCCGGTAGCGCTCGGCTTCGAGGTGCTCGGGCTGCCGCGCCGCGTAGAACTCGGGCGGCAGGTCGACCTCGAAGCTCTTGCGTTCGCTGAAGGACTCGAAGAGTGCGAGGAAGGTGTCGAAGAGGGCCGCGTCGTGGCCGCTTCGCAGGGTGAGCCCCGATCGTCCCGCGCGGTTGAGTCCGTTGCGCCACTTCTGGCGCAGCTGCTTGCGCAGGATCTCGAGCGGCGGTGACAGGTCGAGGAGGAAGGTCCGGTACGGCTGCCCGCCCGGTGTCGGCTGGAGCCCCGCCTGCGCCAGGGCGGCTGCCGCACGCTCGTTCCAGTCCGTGTCCCCGACCGGGGTCTGGACGCGCAGCAGGAGCTTGCGCCGCTTCACGTACTCCTCGACGAGCAGCCGCAGGCTGGCGCGCAGCGCGGCGTCCTCGTCGTTTCCCTCGCGCCGCACCAGTGGGCCGCCGTTCACGTACGCGATCCCGCCGACGCCGAGCGGCAGCCTGCGGACCCGCACGTCCGCGAGGCCCCGGAGCGCGCCCGACTCGTACAGGGCTACGTGCTCGCTGGTCGCACCCACCCGGGCCGCCGACGCCTCGGCGAAGGCCCAGGCCTGGCGATAGTTGTGGTCCCGGAAGTCGGTAGCGAGTCGCGCCCAGGCGGACCGGTCGAGGGGCTGGATTCCGGTCTGGATGCTCACCGGAGCCTCTTCACGAGGGTCTTGGCGCCGCGGAGCCAGGCGTCGTGTCGGGCCCGGGGCTGCGTCAGGAGGCCGCGGAAGGCGCTCACGGAACTTCCGCGAATGGCCGTGTTGCGGGGCTGCAGCCAGGCGTCGGCGCGGCTGTCGCCACCGTCGCTGGTGTAGACGCGCTCGAAGCCCGCCGCTCGCAGGGCCGCCAGGCTGCGGCGGTCATAGGCGCCGAAGGGACACGCCGCATGGTGGATCCGATCCTCCAGGGCGTCCTCGATCTCCGTTCGCGCCTTCACGATCTCGTCCTCGAGGGCTTCGTCGCGCAGCCCCTGCCAGGGACAGTGGCGCCGACCGTGCGATCCGATCCCCATTCCTTCGGCGGCGAGGCTCTTCAGCTGGAGCTGCGACAGGTAGCCCGGCTGGTCGAGCAGGTCGGCGCACACGAAGAACTCGGCCCGGAGCCCCCGTTCGAGGAGTGCCGGCAACGCGATCTCGAAGTCCGAGGCGTTGCCGTCGTCGAAGGTGATGAGAGCTTCGGGGTGCTCTCGCAGCAGGTCCAGGGCGGCTTCGAACTCGCCCCGATCCAGCCAGACGGCGTCCTCTCCGTTCTCGAGTGGACGCGGGGGGGTGCCGATACCGTGGAAGGTGAAGATCCAACGACGGAGCCGCGTCTCGTCGCGCACCCCTCTCGACATGGCGTCGAGGGTAGCCGACGCATGGTGCTTCGGCGAAACTCGTCGTCGTCACACGACTTCGTCGTGAGGGGCAGGTCGCTTGCAGATCGATTCCAGCGGTGGTGAGAAGCTCACGATCCCGGACCCGGTCGAGATCCTCGGCGTACCCATCGCTCCGCTGACCCTGGAACGGCTCCTCGAACTCTGTACCGACGCGGTGCGCCTCGAGAGCTCGCTCGTGCTCGGCGTCGTCAACGTCGCGAAGCTCGTCACCATGCAGGAGGACCGCCCGCTGCGGGAGGCCGTGCTCGCGAGCGACGTCATCCTGGCGGACGGCATGGGGGTCGTCTGGGGCAGCCGGGTGCTGGGCCGCGCCCTGCCGGAGCGCGTGGCCGGAATCGACATCTTCGAGGACCTGCTGGCCGCGGCCGAGGAGCGCGGTCACTCGGTCTACCTGCTGGGCGCGCGGGAGAGCGTGCTCGAGGACCTGCTGAAGGAGCTCGCGCAACGGCACCCCGGGCTCCGCATCGCCGGCAGCCGCAACGGCTACTTCGACGAGTCGGAAGAAGCCGGGATCGTCGCCGGCATCCGGGCGAGCGGCGCGGACTTCCTCTTCCTGGGAATGAGCTCGCCCAAGAAGGAGCTCTTCCTCGCTCGCTGGGGACGCGAGCTCGCGGTTCCCGTCTGCCACGGCGTGGGGGGCTCCTTCGACGTGATGGCCGGCTTCGTCCGCCGGGCGCCTCCGTTGTGGCAGAAGCTGGGCCTCGAATGGCTGTATCGACTGGTGCAGGAGCCCCGCCGACTGTTCTGGCGCTATGCGAGCACCAACACCCGATACGCCTGGCTGATCCTTCGTTCCTTGCTCGGCAGCCCCCCGCGCTGGCGCTGAGGACGGGAGCCGGAGACCCGGATGCGCTCGAAGACAGTCGCCAAGCTGGTGCTGGCGCTATTCACCTCGCTCCTGATTCTCGGCCTGTTCGAGGTGGCCCTCCGGGTCGCCGTACCGCGACACCTGTTCATGGACCCGCAGAGCGATGCCTACTGGAAGCTCCGCTTCCAGGACTTTGCCAAGCGGCTCCAGGCACGGGGCGGCAGTGCCCGCATGGCCCTCACCCACGATCCGCAGCTGGGCTGGCGCATGAAGCCCGACTTCGAGAAGGACGGCATCTCGCACGATGCGCGCGGCCTGCGCCGGACGGGCTCCCCCGAGCGGGCGTCGGCGGCGACCCGCCGGATCGTCGCCCTGGGAGACTCCTTCACCTATGGGCTC
>JANQSB010000296.1 GCA_028284295.1 Myxococcota bacterium
CTCGATGACGACGTCGGTCTGGCGCATGGCGTCGGCGATCTCGCGCCGCGCCTTGTTCATGTGTCCCGGGAACCAGTTGATCGTCATCGAGTCGCTCCGCGGGCTCGCGCTGGCGGCCGCGCAGGATAGCCCGGCGCGAGCGCGGCTGATACTCTGCCCGACGCGGGCTTCGTGTCGGGGGGAGGGACGTGTCGGAAGGCGTGGAATCGGTGCGCGAGCTGCTCACCGGCGGGACTCCGGGCCGCCGGGTCCGCGTGGAGGGGTGGCTGCGCACGGCCCGTCACTCGAAGAACCTCTCCTTCCTCGAGGTGAGCGACGGCTCCTGCTTCGCGGGCATCCAGGTGGTGGCCGACCCGGAGCTCGCCAACTACGCGGAGACCGTCGCCCATCTGTCGACGGGCTGCGCGGTCCGCGCATCGGGCGAGCTGGTGGAGTCGCCGGGCAAGGGACAGCGCTTCGAGCTGCACGCCGACTCCGTCGAGCTGATCGGGGGCGTGGCGGACGACTACCCGCTGCAGAAGAAGCGTCACAGCTTCGAGTTCCTGCGCACCATCGGTCACCTGCGTCCGCGGACCAACACCATCGGGGCCGTGCTGCGGGTTCGCAACGCGGCGGCCCGTGCCATCCACGACTTCTTCCAGGAACGCGGCTTCCTGCTGCTGCACTCACCGGTCATCACGCGCTCGGACGCGGAGGGCGCCGGGGAGATGTTCCGGGTCACCACCCTCGATCCCGATTCGGCTCCCCGCGGCGAGGACGGTCGCGTGGACGCAGGGCTCGACTTCTTCGGCGGTCCGTCGTTCCTGACGGTGTCCGGTCAGCTCGAAGCCGAGATCGGAGCACTGGCGCTCTCGAAGGTCTACACCTTCGGACCGACCTTCCGTGCCGAGAACTCGAACACCAGCCGGCACCTGGCCGAGTTCTGGATGGTCGAGCCCGAGGTCGCCTTCTGCGACCTGTCCGGTCTGGCCGATCTCGCCGAGGACTTCCTCAAGAGCGTCTTCGGCGCGGTGCTGGAACGCTGCCCGGACGACATGGAGTTCTTCAACACCCGCATCGACAAGTCCGTGCTCGAGACCCTGCAGCACGTGATCGAGACACCCTTCGAGCGAGTCAGCTACACCGAGGCCGTGAAGATCCTCGAGGCGTCGGGCCGCGACTTCGAGTTCCCGGTCTCCTGGGGAGCCGACCTGCAGAGCGAGCACGAGCGCTACCTGGCCGAGGAGCACATCGGAAGGCCCGTCGTCGTGACCGACTACCCCAAGGAGATCAAGGCCTTCTACATGTACCGGAACGACGACGAGCGCACCGTGGCGGCGCTCGACGTGCTGGTCCCGAAGGTCGGCGAGATCATCGGAGGCTCGCAGCGGGAGCACCGCTACGAGATCTTGAAGCAGCGCATCGAGGAGGCCGGTCTCGATCCCGAGCCCTACTGGTGGTACCTCGACCTGCGGCGCTACGGGTCGGTGCCGCACGCGGGCTTCGGCCTGGGCTTCGAGCGGGTGGTCCAGTTCATGACCGGCATGGAGAACATCCGCGACGTGGCCCCGTTCCCGCGCGTGCCGGGTCACGCGGACTTCTGATCGTGCGCCCTGCCGGGGCGATCGTGCTCGCACTCGCCTTCCTGGCCACGAGTGCGACGGGCTGTCTCACGCGTCAGCGCGACGAGATGGTCGAGGCGCGCGAAGCCTACCAGCGCTGCGTGCGCGAGAACCCCGAGGACCACGAGCGCAAGTGCGCGGCCCTGGAGGCCGAGTCGATCACCCGGCAGGAACGCTACGAGCAGGACGCCCGCCGCAGCTGGGGCTGCGCGGGGAGCGACGAGCCGAACTGCGACCCGCGCCGGCGGGACCGCTGATCGGCTCCTGAGCCCCGCTCAGCGTCCGTCGAGGCGCTTGCCCAGGCTCACGGTGTCGTCGACCGCGTAGCCCAGGCGCTCGTAGAAGCCGAGTGCCTCGCGATTGCCGCCGCGCACCTGCAGGTTGATCTTCGGACAGCCGATCGCCAGGAGCTCCTGCTCGGCGAACTCCATGAGCGCGCGACCCAGGCCGCGCCGGCGGTGGTCCGGAGACACGGCCAGGTAGTTGATCCAGCCGCGGTGTCCTTCGTACCCCGCCATCACCGAACCGATCAGGTCGCCGGAGCGCTCGGCGACGAAGAAGAGCTCGGGCTGGAACTCGAGCTTCCGGGCGATGTCGAGGGTGGGGACGTTCCACGGGCGCACCAGCTCGCACGCCTCCCACAGGGCGACGACCGCCTCCTCGTCGACGGGCAGGAAGCGCCGGATCTCGAAGTCGCTCTTCACGGACCGACCCGCGGACATCGGCCCGGTATATCGCTGCGCGTGCCGGGTGTCGAACCGCCGGGCGAGAAGCCTGACGGGAGCCTCGGGTCGGGCTCCTAGTCGTCGAGCGA
>JANQSB010000298.1 GCA_028284295.1 Myxococcota bacterium
GGCCTCCTCGTCCCGGGCGTCGACGAGCAGCTGGAACCCACCCAGGCCCCGCAGCGCGACGATGCCACCGGCCCGCAGGGTCCCGGCGGCGACCCTCAGCGCCCGCTCGTCGCGCGCCCGCTCCACGCCGTCGGCCCCGATCAGCGAGAGTCGCGGGCCGCAGTTCGGGCACGCGAGGGTCTGGGCATGGAAGCGGCGGTCGTCGCCCGCGTCGTCGTGCTCCTCGCAGCAGGCCGCACAGGGCTCGAAGGCCGCCATCGAGGTATGCGCACGATCCCAGGGCAGCCCGCGCGCGATGCTCCAGCGCGGACCGCAACGGGTGCAGCTGGCGAAGGCGTGACCGTGGCGCCGGTCGCCCGGGTCGAGCACCTCGGCCATGCAGTCGTCGCAGGTCGCGAGGTCGGGAAGCAGCGGGAAGGCGTCTCCGGCACCCCTCCGGCTCGCGCGAATCGCGAAGCCGTGTTCGTCCCGAGTCGGCACCTCACACGGCTCGATCGACTCGACGCGGGCCGGGGGAGGCAGGCCCCGAAGCGCCTCTGCCAGGGCGTCGATCGCCGGCGTCGCGCCCTCGGCCTCGATCTCGACCCCGCCGGGCACGTTGCGCACGAAGCCCGCCAGGCCGAGCGCCACGGCGTGGCGGCAGGCGGCCGGACGGAAGCCCACGCCCTGCACGGTGCCCCGCACCCGGAGCGCAACGCGTCGCACGGGCACGCCGCCCCTCATCCCGACCTGCCCGTCTCGACCTCGACCTCGATCGACTCGATCAACACGCCCTGGGCGTTCGGGTCGTGGATGTCGTCGCAGGTCGAGATCTCGAGCGTGGCCCCCTCGGCGCGGGTGCCCGGCGAGACCTGGTCGAAGTGCTCGCGAAAGTGATCGGGGGAGAAGTGGGAGAGCGCGCCGAGGGTGAGCCGGATCGAGGTCACGGCGACGGCGTTCTCGCGGTCCGCGAGGCCTTCGATCTGCCGCATCAGGTCACGCATCAGGCTCAGCTCATGCATCGGGAGCCTCCTCGAGTCGCAGCTCGCGGAGCACCTGCCGCGCGACGGTCGCAACCGCCTCCCGAACGGCCGGGCCGGGCCGGCTGCCCGTGTCGAAGCAGGCCGCCTCGACGCCGTAGACCACCAGCGACCCGGGCAGCCGGTCCATCGCCCGGGCGAGTTCGATCGCCTCGGCCACGCCGAAGGCGTGGCTCGAGTGCGCGGCGAACGGCTTCGTCGGAAGCGGCGTGGCGTGGGCCTCGAAGCGCTCGAAGCGACCGGGAGCTCGCTCCCCCGAGACGACGGCGTCGACCACGACGACCTGCTCGGCGCCCTCCCAGACCAGCATCAGGTCCATGCCGTCGCCGTCGTGCTCGATTACCGAGAGACCCGCCTGCCCGGCAGCACCCGCCGCCGCCACTTCTCGCGCGACGAGCAGTCCCACGGCGTCGTCGCCTCGATGCTCCTGCCCCACACCGATCAGGACCCGGGCCGTTGTGCTCATCGGCGCTCCACCTCGAGCTTCAGGAAGTGCGTCGCGCACGAGATGCACGGGTCGTAGTTGCGGATCGCCTGCTCGCACTTCCACTGCAGCTGATCGTCCGGGAGCGTGGCGTGCTGCTGGACGAAGCGGCGCAGGTCGTCCTCGATGGTCGCCTGGTTCTGGGAGGTCGGCGGGACGATACGAGCATCGACGATCGTGCCCTGGTCGTCGATCTCGTAGCGGTGGTAGAGGACGCCACGCGGCGCCTCGGTACAGGCATGACCGACACCCGCGCGCAGCTCGTAGTCGACGCAGGACGCGACGGGCTCCTCGTACTCGTCGATGATGCGGAGCGCCTCCTCGCACGACTCGAGCACCTCGACGGCGCGCACCACGATGCTCTGGAAGGGATTGTCGCAGCGAGGACCGAGACCGGCCTCTTCGGCGGCGGCGCGCGCGACGGGCGACAGCCGATCGGAGTTCAGGTTGTAGCGCGCCTGGGGCCCGACGAAGTAGTGCCCGCGGCCGCGGATGCGAGCATGAAGGGCGTTCGAGTGTGCGACGTGGAGCTCCTCGAAGTGCGACTCGAAGGCGTGGGCCTCGGTGTCGAGCCCGCCCGTCGAGACGATGCGCCCCTCGTTGAAGGGGTACTCGTCCTCGTGGCGCAGCGCCACGAACTCGTGGTCGCAACGGAAATCCGGGAAGTCGAGCCCGGCAACCAGGCGCACGGTCTCGAGCGCCGCGTCGCGCGCCCACTCGAGCTCGGGGCACAGCGCCTGCAGATCCCGGCGCCGGGGAGCCCGGTGGAAGCCGCCGACGCGCACGTTGATGGGATGGATCGCGCGACCCGCCACCGCCGAGACGAGGTCGTTGCCGATCTTCTTGAGCCGGAGCCCGCGCTCGACGTCGTCGCGCCGGTCCCGCGCCAGGCGGATCGCGTCCTCGTAGCCGAGGAAGTCCGGCAGGTGGAGCATGTAGACGTGGAGCACGTGGCTCTCGATCCACTCCCCGCAGTAGAGCAGGCGTCGCAGGTCTCGCAACGGCTTCGTCACGGGGATGCCGAGCGCTTCCTCCATCGCATGCACGGCGCTCATCTGATAGGCGACGGGGCAGATTCCGCAGATGCGGGCGGTGATGTCGGGCGCCTCCTCGTGGCCACGCCCGCGCAGGAACGCCTCGAAGAATCGGGGGGGCTCGTAGATGCGGAGCTGCACGTCTTCGACGCGGTCGCCCTCCAGCACGATCGACATCGCGCCCTCGCCTTCGACCCGGGCGAGAGCATCGACCTGGATGCGGCGGCGTTCGCTCACGACGATTCCTCGTCCGCCCTGCCCTGCGCGTGTCGGTCGCGAAACGCCGGAGCGTTGGCGTAGAAGGTGGAGAAGAGGCGGCGGCGCTCGCGCGGGTCGCTGCCGAGCATCGCGAGGCGCTCGTCGAGGCCCTCGGCGTTGGCGCCGGGCATGGGGCCGAAGCAGCCGTAGCAGCCGCGGCTCCAACGCGGGCACAGCGCCCCGCAGCCCGCCTGGGTGACGGGACCGAGGCACGGCGTACCGCTCGCCACCATCACGCAGACCTGCCCGGCGCGCTTGCACTCGACGCACACGCAGTGTCGGGGCACGCGCGGCTCGCGGCCGTTCGCGTACGCGAGCACGATCTCGAGCAGCTGCCCCTTGTCGATCGGGCAGCCCTGCAGCTCGAAGTCGACCCTCACGTGGGCCGAGATCGGCTCGGAGGTGGCCAGGGTCTCGACGTACTCCGGGGTGGCGTAGACGACGCGCAGGTAGTCCTCGACCCGAGCGAAGTTCTTGAGTGCCTGGATGCCACCTGCCGAAGCGCAGGCGCCGATCGTGACGAGGAGCTTCGACTGCGCCCGAAGCTCCCGGATGCGCTCGACGTCCTGGGGCGTGGTGATCGATCCCTCGACCAGCGACAGATCGTAGGGGCCGGGCGCGACGGCGCGCGACGCCTCGAGGAAGTGCGCGATCTCGATGGTTTCGGCGACGGGCAGGAGCTCGTCCTCACAGTCCAGGAGGCTCAGCTGGCAGCCATCGCAGGATGCGAACTTCCAGACCGCGACCTTCAGCTTCGGCGGAGCCGGGGAGTCGTTCATGGCCTATCGCTCCCGGACCGAGAGCCGGCCCTCGATCCGATCGAGGGGAAACACGGGACCGTCCTTGCAGACGAAGTCGGCGCCCCATTGGCAATGACCACAGAGCCCGACGGCGCACTTCATGTTGCGCTCCATCGACAGGTGGATCCACTCGGGCGGGACGCCCCGGCCACGCAGCGCCTGGATGCAGAAGCGCATCATGATCTCGGGACCGCAGAGGAGTGCCATGCTCCGCTCCGGCTCGAAGACCGCTCGCGGCAGCAGCTCGGTCACCGCGCCGACGTTGCTCGCCCAGCCGCGGACCGCTGTGTCCACTGTCACCTGGACGTCGAAGTCGAAGCGACCGCGCCAATTCTCGAGCTCGCCGCGAAACAGGATGTCCTCCGGCGAGCGGGTGCCGTAGAGCAGGGTGACCCGGCCGAAGTCGTCCCGGAAGGTCTCGAGGTGCTCGAGCACCGGCCGGAGCGGCGCGAGACCGATACCGCCCGCCATCACGATGACGTCGCGACCGCGGGCGCGCTCGAGGGGCCAGCCCCGTCCGAAGGGACCGCGGAGACCGATCACGTCGCCCGGAGCGGCTGCGCAGAGCGCTCGGGTCACGTTGCCCGCTTGCCGGATCGTGTGGAGCACCGCACTCCCCGAAGCACCCACGCTACTCGCCGAGATGGGTGCCTCACCCGCACCGAAGGCCCACAGCATGTTGAACTGCCCCGGCGCACAGGGCTCGAGCACCCCGTCGCCCTCCGGCGCGAGCTCGAGGGACACCACGTTGTGGGTCTCCTGCCACGCGTCACGCACGACGTAGGGCGTCGGGACGAGTCGCTCAGCCGCTTCCGTGTGCACGGCCCGAGTTCCCGTAGACGTCCAGCAGCTGCAGGCGGGTCGCGCGCAGGCGGTCGCTCATGACGGCGGCGAAGCGACGCATGAACTCGTACCCCATCTCGGGGGACTCGTCGCACTTGTCGCGCAGGCAGGTGGTGTCGAAGTGCACGGCGTGGGTCGTCTCGATCGCGCGGATGTCGAACATCCAGACGTAGGGGGGCAGGATCCACGACCAGCCGAGGATCGCGCCATCGCCCAGGGTCTGGATCGTGCAGGCTCCGGCACCGGGCGAGTAGATCTCGATCGCCACCTGGCCGCGGCGCACGGCGAAGAACTCGTTGCAGGGCTTGCCCTCGCTCGCGATCGTCTCGCCGGGTCGGTACGCCACGTTGCGGCCGCAGCCCGAGATCAGCTCCAGCCACTCGGGACGCATGCCCTCGAAGAAGGGGTGCTCGTTCAGCAGCGCGTCGATGCTCTTGATCTTCATGTGGCTTCCTCGGTCTCGGCTGTCTCCGCACGGTCCGACCCGACCCGGAGCGCCGCGAGCTCCTCGGTGACGTCGATCCCCACCGGGCACCAGGCGATGCAGCGGCCGCACCCCACGCATCCCGAACTCCCGAACTGGGCGTGCCAGGTACCGAACTTGTGCGTCAGCCACTGTCGGTAGCGCCCTCGCGTGCTCGGCCTCAGGTCGCCTCCATGGATGTAAGCGTGTTCCCCGCTGAAGCAAGAGTCCCACCGCCGCCAGCGTTCGGTGCGCTCGCCGCTGAGGTCGTTCACCTCTTCGACCGTGTGGCAGAAGCAGGTGGGGCAGACCATCGTGCAGTTGGCGCAGGAGAGACAGCGCTCTGCGACCTCCGCCCAACGCGGATGTTCGAGGGCCGCCTCGAGGAGCTCCGGCAGCCCCTCGCCGTCGACACTCCGGCTCAGCTGCGACTCCGCGCGACGGGTCGCGGCCTCGGCGCGGGCGCGCTCGGCCGGGCCGGCGGGAGTCGGATGGAGGACAGCCAGCACCTCGCGACCGCGGGCGCTGCCCGGCTCGACGAGAAAGCGGTGCTCGCCCTCGTCGAGCAGCTCGGTGAGCGCGAGGTCGAAGCCGCGCTCGGCGCGCGGCCCGGTCGACATCGAGCCACAGAAGCAGGTGGCCGCGGCCTGAGCGCACTGGACGGCGACGAGAAAGGCCCTCTCGCGTGCGGCTGCGAACCACGGGTCGACGTGGCCGCCGCCCGTGAAGACGCGGGCCTGCACGTCGAGGCCGGCGATCTCACAGGGACGGATGCCGATCAGGGCGAGCGCGGGGGGATCGGCGTCCGGCGGCTCGATCTCGAAGCCGCGGCCGGCTCGGCGGGCAGCGAAGAGCCGGAGGCTCGGCGGGAAGAAGTACTGCTTCCAAGAGCGCGGGCCGAGGTTGTACCCGAAGAGCGCGTCGTCGGAGCGCTCCTCGATGCGGTACTCCCCCGGCTGCTGTCGGTCGGTGAGGCCCGCGGGAAGGTCGCCCAGGCCTTCGATCTCGTCGTAGACGATCGCTTCGTCCTGCAGGGTGGGGCCGATCGTCCGGTAGCCCTGCTCCCGCAGGATCCGGAGCAGGTCGCCGACGGCGGCCGGCTCGAGGAGGGACGCAGGCGCACCACCCGGGACATCGGGCGGATCCACCCGACGCCCGTCGCCACGCCCTGGGGTGCCCGACTTCTGCGTACCCATGCGCTCGAATCCACGGCAATTGTAATCGACCCCGGACGGGATGGCACGAAGGGACGGGCACGAAGGGGACGGCACGCAGAGGACTGCGGGCAGCGCGCGACCGGCGGCGATGAAGCAGGCCGAAGGCGCGAGGACGACGCGGCGGACCGGAGTAGACTCCCGATGTCGCTCCTCGTGCGGAGGAAGATCCATGGCAGCGGAACTCGGACACCTGAAGGCCGACGCGCCGACCTCGGAGATCGTCTCCCGGCTCGAGTCGGATGGCGCCGTCGTTCTCGACGACTTCCTCGCGGGCGACCTGCTCGCCCGCTTCAACGCAGATCTCGACGGGGCGCTCGAGCAGGAGACCGAGGGCAAGGCCGTGCTGTCGCCGGCGATCCAGTGGTTCATGGGCGCGAAGACCCGGCACCTCACCGCCGTCGCGGCGAGATCGAGAGTCTTCGCGGAAGAGGTGCTGGTGCATCCAGCGCTGCTCGCCGTCTGCGACGAGATCCTGCTGCCCAACTGCGCCAACTACCGGCTGAACATCGCCCACGTGCTGGATCGCGGACCCGGCAGCGAGCAGCAGATGCTGCATCGCGACGAGCTCGTCTGGGTACACCTGCCGGAGCCGCATCCCGAGGTCCAGGTCGCCGCCGTGATCGCGCTCGAGGACTTCACGGCCGAGAACGGCGCCACGCGCATCGTCCCGGGCAGTCATCGCTGGCCCCGGGAGAGGCAGCCGCAGACAGGCGAGCTCGCGGTCGCGGAGATGCCGGCCGGCTCGGCAGTGGTGTACCTCGGATCGACGATCCACGGCGGCGGAGCGAACACCACGGACTCGCGACGGCGCCGCGGCATGCACATGAGCTTCAACCTCGGCTGGCTGCGCACCGAGGAGAACAACTACCTGTCGGTGCCGCCGGAGATCGCGCGCCAGCTACCCGAGAAGGCCCAGGCCCTGCTGGGCTACGCGGCGCACGACGCACTGTCGGCCGGCGGCGGCTACCTCGGCGTGGTGGACACCCGGGACCCGCTGCAGCTGCTGAAGACCGGAGAGCTCTGAGCCCCGATCTGCGATCGCGGCCAGCCGGCCATCAGCGACGCCTCAGGAAGCCACCCGTGTGCTTGGTGAACACGAAGCGTCGCGCGAGCTGCCGATCGACCTGGAACTCCGGATTGGCGGCGAGGAAGGCGTCGATCACGCCGTCCAATCCTTCGAAATAGGTGTCCTGCACCACGATGTAGCTGCCGCTCGATACCAGCGGGGCGTAGAGCCCGAGCTCTCTGGCCACGTGGTCGGGAGCGTGGAGGGTATCGAGCGTGACGACGACCTTCTTCCCCGTCCCGATCGTCGCGACGATCTGCTCGATGACCTCCGGCGCGGTCGACGAACCGTGCACGAAGGTGACGCGCTGCTTCCACAGCTCGTGCTCACGCGCACGAGGATCGATCTGGTCGGCGTTGATGTCGACGGTGAGTACACGCCCGGCCGGGTTCACGAACTCGAGCAGGGCCGCGTAGTAGAGTGCGCTTCCGCCGAAGAGGGTCCCCGCCTCGACGATGTAGTCGGGCCGGACCTCGTGGAGGAGCTCCGCGAAGCGCCAGTTGTCCGACGGTATCTGGCTCATCGGGACGCCGAGGAAGAAGATCGGCTGCTTCTTGCGCTGGCGGAGCATCAGGCGGTCGAGCGGACTCAAGGTGCTGTCCGCCTTCACGCGCTCGAAGCCTACGCCGTCATAGGTGTGCGCCCTCCTGCGGTCCGGTGCGTTCTCGGAGCTACGGGCGCCGGCCGGGAGCGGCCCCGGCGAGTCCGATCCGTCCTGCGCCATGCGACCGGCCCCGAAACCCAGAACGACGAGGACGGTCGCGACAGCGACAGTGGACCACTTCATGGGTTCAGTATAGAGGGGCGTCGAGCTGCCGAGGACCGGCGCGCTCTGGCTCGAGCCGGGATGCGCTAACCCTCCGGGAGTTCCACACGGGCTCGGCGGAGGGCGCAGATGGACGACGGTCTTCTAGCGGCGGTGATCCTGGACGGGAACGGCGGCGCACGACCCGTCGATTGGGGCGGTGTCGCGGCCTGGAACGCGTCCCAGGGCGCACTCTGGACCCACCTCGACTGCCGCGAGCCGGACGCGGTCCGCTGGCTGGAGTCGGAGGCGGGTCTGGACCCGCTGCTCTCCGAGGCTCTGCTCGCGGAAGAGAGTCGACCGCGCGCGGACCTCGTGGGCGACTCGATCGTCGCCGTGTTTCGCGGCGTCAACTTCGAGCCCGGCGCCGAGCCCGAGGACATGATCGCGATCCGCTGCCTGATCGAGCCCGCACGCCTGATCACGGCGCGTCGAACTCCGCTTCGAAGCGTCCAGGGGCTGCGGACCGCGCTCGAGCGGGGCCGCGGGCCGAAGACGGTCGGCGAGCTCGCGGCGCGTCTGGCCGACCACCTGGTGGAGCGCACCGAGCAGATCGTCGACGACGTGGACGATCAGGTCGCGACCTTCGAAGAGGAGCTCCTGGGCGAGATCGGCCCCGGCCTGCGCGAGCGCATCGCGGACACCCGGCGGCGAGTGATCACCCTCCGTCGCCATCTCGTCCCCCAACGCGAGGCGCTCGCCCGCCTCGCGAG
>JANQSB010000303.1 GCA_028284295.1 Myxococcota bacterium
GGCCGGCCTCGATGTCGCGTGCGATGCCCGCGCGAAGCGCGTTCTCGATGCGCTCGCAGCAGGCGGCCACCTCCGGGTCGCGACGACCCAGCTCACGACCGATCGCGCAGAGCCCCGGATCCTGACGGCGCAGCTCGACGGCGATGCGGACCAGGTCCTGCATCGCGCGGCGCGGGTCGTCGGAGCACAACGGCAGGGCCGAGCCCGTGGCCGTCGGCGCGTCGGAGTAGGCCTGCAGTCCGGGGTCGCGCTCCAGCAGGGCGATCAGGATCGCACGCTTGTCGGTGAAGTGGTGATAGACGGTCCCCACCCCGACGCTGGCGACCTGCGCGACGTCTCCGATGGCGGTGCCCTCGTAGCCCTTCTCGGCGAACAGGTGCCGTGCCGCGACCAGCAGCCGCTCCCGCGTCTTGACGCCTCGGGGCTGCGAACGTCGCGCATCCCGGCCGGGCGGGGCGCCAGCTTCGGCAGTCGCCATACACTGAGCCTATGCCCCCCCATTTGGGGGGTCAACCCGGGTTTTCCCCCAGAAGCTCTGGCGGAGTAGCATCCGGGAGTCCACGGCCCCGGTTCGGAAGGAGAAGCATGGCCTCTGCCCCCCTCTGCCACTTTGGTGTGACACTCCCTCAGATCAAGCGCAGCTGGGAGGAGACGCGAGCGGCAGCACTCTGCTTCGACGAGAGCGGCTTCGATTCCGTCTGGGTCTGCGACCACCTGTACGGCGTCCCCATGCCGAACCTGCCCATCTTCGAGGCCTGGAGCGAGCTGGCGGCCGTCGCGGCCCTGACCGAGCGGGTGGAGCTGGGCACCCTGGTGACCCCTCCCTTCTTCCGGAACCCGGCCGTGCTCGCGAAGCAGGTCGCGACCATCGATCACGTCTCCTCGGGCCGGACCGTGGTGGGCCTGGGCGCGGGCTGGTTCCAACCGGAGTTCGAGCAGACGGGCTGCTCCTTTCCGAGTCTCGGCGAGCGGATGCGGGCACTGGAGGAGACCGCGACCATCCTCAAGGGCCTGTTCAGCGAGGAGCGCTTCAGCTTCGACGGCCGCCACTTCCAGCTGAAGGACGCCGCCAGCGAACCGAAGCCGGTGCGGCGGCCTCCCATCCTCATCGGCGGGGGCGGAGAGAAGGTGCTGATGGGCATCGTCGCCCGACACGCCGACATCTGGAACAACATGGCCGTCGCCCAGGCGCAGCTGCCCGGGAAGATCGAAGCCCTGCGACGTCGCTGCGACGAGGAGGACCGCGACCCCGAGACCCTGCGCATCTCGCAGCAGTGTGTGGTGGTGATCGCCGAGAACGACGAGGAGGCCCGCCGCTCGCTGGCCAGGGCCCAGAAGATCTACGGCGGACACATGGGCGCGGGCCTGGAGGAGCACGGGATCTGGGGCACACCGGAGCGGGTGATCGAGTGCATCGAGCGGCACCGCCAGCTCGGCTGCTCGGGATTCGTCATCGAGTTCTTCGGGCGGGACACCCGGGATCCGGCCCGCCTCTTCGCGGAGACGGTGCTTCCCGCGTTCCGATCCTGAGGCCTCGGCCCCCCGCCACCTCAGGTGAAAGCCCCACGCGTCCGACAAGTCGTTATCATGCCCAGGTGCAACGAGTGAAGCGATCCACCCTCTTCCGCGGCGCCACGTCCGGCACCCTGTACGCCTTCCTGGCCGCCCTGCTGCTGCTGGGATCCGCCCCGGCCCGGGCCGCGGGCCTGTCCTGCGACCGGGTCCCCGAGCTGCTCAAGGCCTACCTCAACAAGCACTACTCCTTCCGCTACCTCAACGACGAGCTGCGGCAGCGGACCGTCGACAGCTACATCAAGCGGATCGACCCCTCGAAGTCGCTCTTCCTGGTGGACGAGGAGAAGGCCCTCCGCCAGCAGCTGAAGGGGGTCTTCCACGACATCCGCCGCGGCAGCTGCGACGCGCTGCTGGAGATCCGGGCGGACGTCATCAAGCGCTACGAGAGCACCGAGGCCTTCGTGCGCGAGTACGTGGGCAGCGACAGCTACGCGCTGGACACCGACGTCGAGCTGATCATCGACCCGGACAAGCGCGCGCGCCCCAAGACCCTGGAAGACCAGAAGGACCTCTACCGACGCCTCGTCCACTTCCAGATGTCCAACTACCTCTCGAACGGGGAGGAGCTCGCGGAGGCGAAGCGCAAGCTGATCCACCGCTACGAGCTGATGACGCGTCGCGCGAAGGAGCAGGAGGACCGCGACGTCTACGGCGCCTTCCTCGATTCCTTCGCGACCGCCCTCGATCCCCACTCGAACTACTTCACGGCCGAGGCCGTCGAGGACTTCCAGATCGGGATGGAGCTCTCGCTCGAGGGCATCGGCGTCGCCCTGACCTCGCGCGACGGCTACTCGGTGGTCGAGAAGATCATCCCCGGTGGCGCGGCCGACAAGATGGGCGGACTCGAGCCGAAGGACAAGATCATCGCCGTGGCCCAGGCCGAAGGCGAGTTCGTCGACATCATCGACATGGACCTGCGCGACGTGGTCCGGCTGATTCGCGGCAAGCGCGGAACGACGGTTCGTCTCTCGATCCTGCGCCAGAAGGAGAGCACGGAAAGATTCGTCGTCAGCATCGTCCGCGACAAGATCAAGCTCGAAGACCAGGCGGCGGCGCTCCGCTTCGAGCAGATTCCGATCGAGGACGGCAAGACCCTGAAGCTCGCGGTCCTCGAGCTGCCTTCCTTCTACGGAGGACGCAACCCGACCGAGCGCCAGAGCTCGCGGGACATGCGCGACCTGCTCCGCCAGGTCAAGGAGGAGAAGGCGGACGGGCTGCTTCTCGACCTGTCGAGAAACGGCGGCGGGCTGCTCGAGAACTCGGTGGAGATCGCCGGCTTCTTCATTCGCAACGGCGGGGTGGTCGCCGTCAAGGACACCTACTCGAAGGTGCAGGTGCTGCGGGACCCGGACGACTCACTCCTCTACGACGGGCCGATGGTCCTGCTCACCTCGCGCGTCTCCGCGTCCGCCTCCGAGATCGTGGCCGGCGCCATGAAGGACTACAGGCGCGCCATCGTGGTCGGTGACGACCACACCTTCGGCAAGGGCACGGTCCAGAGCATGGTGAACCTGCCCAAGGACCTCGGGGCGCTGAAGGTGACGACCGCGCTCTTCTTCCGACCCGGCGGCGCTTCCACCCAGCACAAGGGCGTCAAGGCCGACATCGTCTTCCCGTCCATCTACAGCGCCAACGAGCTGGGCGAGAAGCACCAGGACTACTCGCTGCCCAGTCAGACCATCTCGGCCTTCCTCGAACCGGTCCCCCGGGCCGGGGAGAAGACGGGCCGCGCCTGGCGCCCCGTGACCGAGAGTGACGTGGCGCGTCTGGCCGAGCTGTCTCGCAAGCGGATCGAGGAGAGCGACGACTTCGCGGACATCCTGAAGCAGATCGCCGAGACCGAGGAACGCAACGGCGTCCTCCACCTCTCGGACATCTACAAGCCGCCGGGAAGCGAAGAGAACGCCGACGAAGGGGACGGCGACGCCAAGCCGTCCGACGAGCGCGCGCAGGCGGACGGCCCGAAGCAGGCGACCGAGGGGGGCCTGCCCAAGGACGGCTCGGTGGCCTCCACCAGCGGCGAGAAGTCCGACGATCTGGCGGCGATCCCGCCCCACGGAAAGAGCAGCACCGGCGACGAGGGAGAAGAGGACGAGCTCTCTCCGCAGCAGCGCGAGGCGCTGCAGATCCTCGCGGACTGGGTCCGCTTGAACGGCTGAGGCCCGCCGCATGAGAGTCGCCGGCGGACTCCTCGTCGCGGCCGCCTTCTTCGCCGCGATGTTCTACGTCACCCGCGCCGAGACCACGGTGGAGTGCACCGTCTGCATCGAATTCGGCGGACGCGAGAACTGCGCCACCGTGTCGGGCCCCGACGAGGCCCAGGCCCGCATGCAGGCCACCTCGACGGCCTGTGCCCCGCTCTCGGCCGGCGTGACCGAGGGACTGGAGTGCAGCCGCACCCCGCCGAACCTGGACCGCTGCTCGCCCTAGTCGGCTCGCCGCGGCCGCGGGCGGCCGCGGCGGGAGGCACGGACCTCCCGGGGGGCTCTGCTACCCTGCCTCGCCATGAGCCTCGACGAGCAGACCCGACAGCAGATCGACGAATTCATCTCGAGCCACGACGTGATGCTCTTCATGAAGGGCAACCGGAACGCCCCCCAATGCGGCTTCTCCGCCACCGTCGTGCAGATCCTCGACACCCTGACCCCGGAGTACGGAACGGCGGACGTGCTCGCCGACCCGGCCCTCCGCGAGGGCATCAAGGTCTATTCGTCGTGGCCCACGGTCCCCCAGCTCTACGTCCGGGGCGAGTTCGTGGGCGGCTGCGACATCGTGCAGGAGATGTACGGCTCCGGTGAGCTGCACGAGAAGCTCGGCATCGAGCTGAAGCTGGATGCGAGCCCTCGCATCCAGGTGAGCGACGACGCCTCGCGAGCGCTGACCCAGGCAGTGGCTGGCGCCGGGGCCGGGGACGGGCGGGAGCTGCACCTGGCCATCGACGCCCACAATCGCGCCAGCCTGACGATGGCGCCCCGCACGGGCACCGACATCGAGGTCGAGGCGAACGGCGTGACGCTGCTCGTCGACCCCCTCTCCGCGTCGCGCGCGGACGGACTCTCGATCGAAGCGGTCGAGACGCCCCAGGGCGTCGGTTTCAAGATCGAGATTCCCGACGCTGCCACGGAAGCCTGAGATGGCCCTGCAGATCCTCAACCAGGGGCCGCCCCCGGAAGAGGTGGCCGATCGCATCCGAGAGGCGATCGCAGCAGCCGTCGAGGAAGCGGTGATCGAGGTGAGGCCTCGCGGTCCGGGGCACTTCGAGATCACCGTCGTCGCGACAGCCTTCGAGGGCAAGAGCCGCGTCCAGCAGCACCAGATCGTGTACGGCGCCATCACCGAGCTGATGAGCGGCCCGCAGGCGCCCGTGCACGCCGTCGACCGTCTGGACTGCCGGACGCCGTGACGCGCGCCCCCTCCGGCGGGCACGCCAGCGAGAGCGACCCCCTCGGCGAGTACGAAGACGTACTGGCCCTGGCGGCCGAGCGGGCCACGCGCTTCCTCGCCGAGCTGGACGATCGCCAGGTCCTGCCCGGCGACGCGGACCTCGAGCGTTTGCGCGCCTTCCTCGACGAGCCCTTCCCCGACGCGCCATCGTCGGCCGCGAAGGTCGTGGGCGACCTCGACCGCTTCGGGTCTCCCGCCACGGTCGCCAGCATGGGGCGGCGCTACTTCGGACTGGTGATCGGCGGCGTGCTGCCCGCGGCCCTCGGCGCGAGCTGGCTGGCCTCCACCTGGGACCAGAATGCGGGTCTGCACGTTTGCGCCGCCGTGGCGGCCGAGATCGAGCGCGCGGCGCTTCGCGACCTGCTCGACGTACTCGGACTCCCCTCCGAGTGCGAGGCGGCCTACGTCACGGGCGCCACGATGGCGAGCTTCACCGCACTGCTGGCCGGGCGCCACGCGCTGCTCGAGCGGATGGGCTGGGACGTCGAGGCACGCGGTCTCTACGGCGCGCCGGAGATCCCGGTGTACCTGAGCTCCGAGATGCACCCGGCCGTCCGCAAGTCCCTGGGCATGCTGGGCCTCGGCCGCGACCGCGTCCGGCCGCTGCCGGTGGACGACCAGGGCCGCATCCGGGAGGACGCGATCCCGAGCATCGAGGGCCCCTCGATCGTCTGCGCCCAGGCCGGCAACGTGAACACGGGCGCCAGCGACGCCTTCGAGCGGCTGGCCGACCGGGTGGCCGAGACCGGCGGCTGGCTGCACGTGGACGGCGCCTTCGGGCTGTGGGCGAACGCCGCGCCGACGAGACGCCACCTGGTCCGCGGCGTGGAGAGGGCCGACTCCTGGGCGACCGACGCCCACAAGTGGCTGAACGTCCCCTACGACTCGGGCCTGGCCTTCGTGCGGGACGCCGCCTGCCTGCGAGCGGCCTGCACGGTGGACGCCGTGTACCTGACCCGGGGCGAGCGACGCGAGCCCAGCGAGACCACGCCCGAGCTCTCGCGCCGCGCACGGGGTGTGGAGATCTGGGCCGCGCTGCGTTCGCTGGGCCGCAGCGGCATCGCCGAGCTCGTCGACCGCTGCTGCCGACACGCCACCCGCTTCGCCGAGGGCCTCGCAGGGGCCGGGCACGAGGTCCTCAACGACGTCGTCCTCAACCAGGTGGTGGTGGCGTTCGGAGACGCGGACGAGACCGACCGGGTGATCGACGCCATCCAGCGGGACGGCACCTGCTGGTGTGGGCCCACCGAGTACCAGGGACGTCGAGCGATGCGGATCAGTGTGTCGTCCTGGGCCACCACGGAAGCGGACGTCGAGCGCAGCCTCGAGGTGATGCTGCGCTGTGCGGCGGGAGCACCCTGCTAGCCTTGGCGCGATGACCGAAGACAGCGACGGCCCCACCGAGAACCCCCAGCCGCCGAGCCCGGAGCAGGCGCCCGAGGACGTCTACGCCGAGTGGGCGGAGCTGCGCGCCGAGCGCCCCGTCTCGCGCAACGAGAACGACATCTGGCGCGTTGCACGCTACGCGGACGTCCGCGAGATCCTGAAGGACCATCGGAGCTACTCGTCCGAGGTCGCACAGCGCTTCGGCGACGACGACGGCAGTGCACCGCTGATGCTCTTCAGCGATCCGCCGGAGCACGACCGGCTCCGCAACCTGGTGAACCGCGCCTTCACGCCGCGGCGTATCGCCGAGCAGGCGGGGCCCATCGAGGCCCGCTGCGAGGCACTCGTCCAGGACCTCGTCAGCAGCTCGGAAGCAGACTTGGTCGAGTCGCTCGCGGCGCCGCTGCCGGTGGGCGTCATCGCCACCATGCTGGGCGTCGAGGACGGCGACTTCGCGGAATTCAAGCGCTGGTCCGACACCATCTTCAAGGACATCGGCGAGGTCCTGATCGGAACGCCGAGCGAGGCGACCCAGGCGGCCGGTGCCGAGATGGCGGGGTACTTCCTCGAGCGGATCGCGGAGCTGCGCCGGAAGCCACAGCCCCACCTGCTCTCGGACCTCGTGCACGTCGAGACCGAGGAGGGAAGGCTGACCGACGCGGAGCTGCTGATGTTCTGTGGCCTGCTCCTGATCGCGGGCAACGAGACGACCACCAGTCTGATCGTCGGCGGCGTCCGGGTCTTCCACGAGATCCCGGGCTCCTTCGAGCGCCTCAAGGCGTCGCCCGAGGAGGTGCCTTCCTTCATCGAAGAGACGCTCCGCTACCACTCTCCCTTCAAGGTGACCCTGCGACGCGCGGCCCGCGACATCGAGCTGCACGGGGAGACCATCGCTGCCGGTGAGCTGGTGCTTCCAATGATCGCCTCCGCGAACCGCGACGAGCGCGTATTCGACCGGGCCGACGAGTTCGTCGCCGACCGCTCGCCGAACCCGCACCTCGCGTTCGGGCTGGGCATCCACAGCTGCCTCGGATCGACCCTGGCGCGGATGGAGGGCCGCATCGCGATCGAGTCGCTACTTCGCCACCTGGACGGCATCCAGCTGGCGAAGATCGATCTGGCCGAGCTGGACGGCTTCGGGGCACCGACCTCGGTTCCGGTCACCCTGCAGCGCGCCGCCTGAGCGGTCAGCGCGGGCGGGACAGCTCGGGCGCCGCGCGCCCGGCCACCAGGGGCAGGTCGAGGTAGCTGCGGATCCCGGGCGCGGCACGACAGGTCGCGGGGATCGCGCTGACGCAGTGATTCGCGGTGGCCACGATGCCGGGGTTGCGCTCCAGGCCCTTCGCGATCGTCTCCGGATGCCAGCCGTGGATCGTGAAGCGGCCCGGAGGATCGCCCGCGATCTCCACCTCGAAGCGCTCTCCCTCCGGACCGAAACGCCAGGGAGGATCGAGATGCTCCTCGCCCATCAGCCAGTTCGTGATGACGGTGACGACGGGCTCTCCGCGGACGAGCCCCTGCCAGGTGAATCGCTGGGCGGCCACACGCCCGGGCTCGATGACGCCGATGGGTGAATCGATCGGTGCCGTCGCCACAGCCAGCTCGTGGTGGCGGCGCTTCTCCGCGTCGAGGTCGAAGCCGAGCGAGTCGGCGATCATGTCGATCGACTGCTCGAAGCCGCCGGCCAGCATGGCGGGCATCGAGCTCTCCCGGGCCTCCTCGGGCGTCTTCCCGAAGAGCATGATCTCGCCGACCACGAAGGGGGCGTCGTAGGTGCGGATGTCCGAGAACTCCTCCGCGCGGACATGGGTCACCGCGCGCGAGAACGCGGAGACGACCAGGGGGATCCGCTCGGTCACGCCGCCGGGGTGGATCCCCGTTCCGTGCAGGGTGACCCCGCCCTTCCGGCAGGCGGCCTCGAGGTCGGCGACCTCCGCTTCGCGCGGATAGAACCAGTTCACCGGAGTCACCACGTTCTTGCCCGATTCCAGGATCCTCACCAC
>JANQSB010000334.1 GCA_028284295.1 Myxococcota bacterium
TGGCCCTGGGGCTCTCGGAAGCGGCCGCCCGGGCGTCCATCCGCGTCGGCGTCGGTCGCGGCACGACCCAGGGGGAGATCGAGCGGGCGGCCGCACGCATCCTCGAGGAGGTCCGGGCCCAGCGTGCGACTGCCGCGTAAGCATTTGATCTCATTGGAATTCTATGGTTCGGGCGCTACCGTCTAGCGCTTGCTCGGCACCCACCCACACCCACCCATCACCCATTCCGGAAGGACCCTGAAGCGTTGGCGACCCCGAAGTCGAAGAACCTCACCTGGCACGAAGGCCAGGTCTCCCGAACCGATCGCGAAGCTCGTCTGGGCCAGCGCGGTGCCACCGTCTGGCTGACCGGCCTCTCCGGCTCCGGCAAGTCGACCATTGCCGTCGCCGCGGAGAAGGCGCTCGCCGACGCCGGCCACCTCACCTACATCCTGGACGGCGACAACATCCGGCAGGGCCTGAACAGCAACCTCGGCTTCTCTCCCGAGGATCGCACCGAGAACATCCGGCGCATCGGCGAGGTCGGGAAGCTCTTCACCGATGCCGGCATCATCGTGTTCACCTCCTTCATCTCGCCCTACCGCGCCGACCGCGATTCGGTTCGCGAGATCATGGGCGAGGGCGACTTCGTCGAGGTCTACGTGGCGGCTAGCCTGGAGACCTGTGAGTCGCGCGACGTGAAGGGGCTGTACAAGAAGGCCCGGGCCGGGGAGATCCCCGAGTTCACGGGCATCTCGGCGCCCTACGAGGAGCCCGAGAACGCCGAGCTGGTGATCGACACGAACGGGCAGACGGTCGACGAGAGCGTACAGGTGCTCGTCGGGTACCTCCGAAAGGGAGGCTATCTCGGCTGACTCCATGGGCCTCCGGATGCCATCGCCGGAGCGCCCGCTCGAGGGACGAGGGACACGCATGCGAGAGGGGATCGCACGACGGCTTCGCGCAGGGACCAGCGTCCTGCTCCTGGCCTCGCTCTCCGGCTGCGCGTCCTGGGGTGGACCCGAGGCCGGGCCCGAGGCGGCTGTCGTGCCGCCCCCGGTCATCGCCGGAGAGGCGGTCCCGCGCGACGATCGACCGGCCGACTACGACGTCCTGGTCGCGGAGCTGCTCGCGCAGGAGGCCCGCTTCGAGGAGGCGCGCGACGCCTACCGGCGGGCCGCGGTCAAGGACCCGAGCTCGGCCCACCTGCAGCGCAAGATCGCGCGCCTGTCGCTCAAGCTCGACGACATCGATACGGCCGTCGTGCACGCCACCGAGGCGCTCGAGCTCGAGCCCGACGACGAGAAGACGCGCCTCTTCGTGGCGCGCATCCACCGCATCCGGCTCGATCTGGCGGCCGTCGAGGCCGTCCTGCTGGACGAGAACGGGGAGCCCTTCAGCCCCAAGGCGGTGCTGCTGCTGTACCAGGTCTACCTGGAGCGGTCGCGGCTGACCGAGGCGCTGAAGATCACCAAGCAGCTCGTCGACGAGCATCCCGAGATGCTGGACGCCCACATGGCGCTCGCGACCGTCTACGAGCACCTGGGCCGGCGCGAGGCGGCCGTTCAGGTCCTGCGGGACGCGCTCGAGATCCACCCCGACAGACCCATCCTCTACAGCCGGCTGGCCCGCATGCTGCGGGCGATTCCCGACCGGGAGGCCGAGATCGAGCTCTACCGCGAGATCCTCGAGAAGCGCCCGAACCACTTCGGCACCCTGGTCTCCCTGGGCGAGGCCCAGATCGCGGTGAACGATCTCGACGGCGCGCTCGAGACCTACGAGCTGATCGTGGCCGCCCATCCCGAGGACCTGCAGGCCATCCGGCGGATGGCGTCGCTGGAGTTCGCGGCGGGTCGCTACGAGCAGGCCGCGGCCCGGCTCGAGACGGCCCTGGAGAGACACCCCGAGCACTACGAGCTGGCCTACTCGCTGGGCCAGGTGGTGCGCAACATGGGTGACGGCGATCGCGCCATCGAGCTCTTCGACAGCGTGCCCGAGTACCACCCCGCCTACGTCGAGTCGCGCCTGCAGCTGGCGTCGATCCACGAGGATCGCGAGGACTATGCGGCCGCGCTGGTGGAGGTGGAGAAGCTGCGGGTGCTGCGCCCGAGTCGGGCGCTCGAGTTCCACACCGCCGAGCTGCTGACCCGCAGCGAGCGCTTCGACGAGGCCATCGCGCTGCTGGAGGGGATGCTCGCCGAGGATCCCGAAGACGACGAGGTCCTCTACCAGCTGGGTGTCTGCTACGGGACCGCCAAGCGCATCGACGAAGCCCTCGAGTACATGCGCCGGACCCTCGAGAAGAACCCCGACAACCCGCACGCGCTCAACTACATCGGGTACACCTGGGCCGAGCGCGGGGAGAACCTCGACGAGGCCGAGCGCATGATCCTGCGGGCTCTCGACCAGCGTCCGAACGACGGGTACATCACCGACAGTCTCGCCTGGGTCTACTACATGCGGGCGCTGCCCCTGATGGGCACGGCCGAGGCGTCGACGGGGCTGGCCTTCCTGGAGCGGGCCCGGGACCGGCTCTTCCAGGCCGCCGAGCTGACGGGTGGCGATCCGGTCATCTCCGAGCACCTGGGCGACGTCCACATGGCCCTCGACGAGCGCGAGCGGGCCTACGAGTTCTACCAGGAAGCGGTGCGCCTGGAGCCCCGCGAAGACGAGCAGCCCGAGCTGATGAACAAGCTCGAACGGCTCCGGCGAGAGCTCGGCGAGCAGTGATCCCCCTGCGCCTGGTCGCGCTCGCACTGGCGGCCCTCGTCGCCGCTGGCTGCGCGACGCGTCCCGTGCGCGAGGACGACGTCTCCCGCTCGCTTCCGCTCTCGGACCCGCGCATCCAGGCCCTGGCCGGCGCTCTCGAGGCCACCTCCCGCGATCGCCAGTCACTGGTGGGTGCTGCGCACCTGTCCCTCGACGCGCCGGATCTCCGCTTCAGCCGACCGCAACGCGTGGCCCTGCAACGTCCTGCGAGCGTGCGGGTGGAGGTGCTGGCGCTCTTCAGCCAGGTGGCCGCGATCCTCGCCACCGACGGTCAGCGCTTCCAGCTGTGGGAGCCCGGCGCCGCCGAGGTGCAGGAAGGACCCGTGACGGCGAGCCTGCTGTGGCAGGTGGCCCGGGTGGATCTCGAGCCCGAGGAGGTGGTCGGTGTCCTGCTGGGCGCGCCGTGGCCCGAAGACGCGCGCCTCGAAGCCGCCCGTGAGCGGTCCGACGGAACCCTGCTGCTCGCCTACCGGCATGCCTACGGGGCCGGCCGTCGCATCTTCGAGTTCGCGCCGCCCGCCTACCTCACCCGGGTTCGCGAGCGGGCGGACGACGAGAGCCTGGTCTGGGAGGTCGCCTACGACGACTACCGACCCATCGGAGAGCGCGCCTTCGCCCACGCCATCGCCATCGAGTTTCCGCGCGTCGAGGCCCGGGCCGACTTCCAGTTCGATCGCGCCGAGCTGAACCGCCAGCTGCCCGCCAGCGCCTTCGAGCTGAAGCGCCGGCGCTGACCGCGCGCCCCGCGTCGCGCAGTGCGACGCCCGGTGCCGCTACCCTGCGGCCACCGCGGGACTCGCGGATGCCCATCCAGAACCAGGGAGGTCGCATGACTCCGGCAGCGGATCGACGCTTCGCCTTCATCACCGGCGCGGCCAGTGGAATCGGACGAGCGACGGCGGAGCTGTTCGCCGGGCGCGGCTGGTGGGTCGGCGGTGCCGACCGGGATGCTTCGGGTCTCGAGCGCCTGCGCGAAGCGCTCGGCCCCGACCGCTGCAGCGTCTGGGAGCTCGACGTCGCCGATCCCGCCGACTGGGAGCGGGTGTCGGCCGAGGTCGCGCGCGAGACGGAGGGCCGCCTGGACCTGCTCTTCAACAACGCCGGCATCGGAGTCGTGGGCCTCTTCGAGGAGATCCCGCTGGAGCAGAGCCGACGGATCGTGGAGGTGAACCTGCTCGGCGTGATCCAGGGCATCTACGCCATGCTGCCCCTGCTCAAGGCGACACCCGGGAGTCTCTGCTTCAGCACCTCGTCCTCCGCGGCCACCTTCGCGGCGCCGAGCCTCGCCGTCTACTCGGCGACCAAGTTCGCCGTGAAGGGACTCACCGAGGCGCTGTCGGTCGAGCTCGCGCGCTGCGAGGTACGGGTCGCCGACGTGCTTCCCGGCGTGATCGACACCGCCATCTTCGACACGTCGCCGGTCTACGTCGGCGGGCGGGAGCTCGGCCCGACGGAGAAGCCCAGCGAGGTCCCGGCCGCCAAGGAGGGAGCCTTCCGCTTGATCGCGCCGGAGCAGGTCGCCGAGGCGGTGCTCGCCAGCTACGAGGGCGACCCGCGCCTGCACTGGTACGTGCCGGAGGAGGTGGGCGAGATCGATCGGGAGAAGGCCAGCGGGGTGGAGGCCATGCGCGACGCGCGGATCGCGGCGAGAGCGCGCGGCGGCGGGCTGCTCGACGCGGGCTGATCCACGTCCGGACCAGCCGGGCACCGCGCCCCGGCCGGCGCCGGATCAATCGCCCCGGGCGACCGGTACCTCGATGCCTGCCGCCGCGGCCTTCGCGAGCACCTCGCGGTAGCCCGCATAGGTCGCCAGCAGCTCGTCCTCGTCGGGGCTCGTGGCGGCCACGCAGGGGTCGACGACGAGGGCGTCACGCCAGGCGCGCACGCGAGGGAGCTCCTCCGGAACGTCGAGGTCGTGGAAGTGCCGCAGCCCGGCGAAGCGCACGAACATCGGTGCGGCCGTGGCGTCGACCACGCCGAGCCGGTCGTCGCCTCGCGGGCGGCCCCAGTACCCGCCCGTGTAGCCGCGGTCGGCGAGACGGGCTTCGAGCTCGCGCAGCTGGTCGAGGAGCGCCGTCGTCAGCGCTTCGTCGCGCTCGGGGCGGACGTTCATGAGCCGGCGCTCGTAGGCGGGGCAGGGCCCCTCGTTCCACCACTCGATCCACATGCGCGCGGTCGCCCGCTCGCCCGGATCCTTCGGGAAGAGGGGCGGCTCGGGCCAGCGCTCCTCGACGAACTCGTTGATGACGGGAGAGGGGTGGATGGCCAGCTCGTCCCACTCGAGCAGGGGAACCGAGCCGCCGGACGCCTTCTCACGGAACCAGGCGGGGCGCTTCACGAGGTCGATGTCTACGAGCTCGATCTCGATGCCCTTGGCGGCGAACGCGATCTCGGCGCGCTGGCAGAAGTTGCAGGTGATGGCGCGATACAGGCGCGGACGGGTCTCGCTCATCCCGGGAGCGTACCACCGGGCGCGGACCCGGGTCAGTCGATGAGCTTGGGGTCGAGGGCGTCGCGCAGCGCGTCACCGGCCACGTTCAACGCGTACATGATCAGGAACATGGCGCCGCTGACGCCGGCGAGCGGCCACCAGATGCCGCTGACCAGCTCGCCCGTGGCGTCGGTGATCATCGTCCCCCAGCTCGATCCGTCCTGGATGCCGACGCCCAGGAAGGTGAGGATGACCTCGCTCTTGATGGCGGAGAGGATCGAGAGCGACGCCGTCACGATGGCGAGGTGGAAGACGTTCGGCAGGATGTGGCGGAAGATGATCGTGACGTCTCCCGCACCCAGCAATCGCACCGCCAGCACGTACTCGCGATTGCGGTGCTTGATGACCTCGCCCCGGATCAGGCGGCAGAGGCCGATCCAGCTGACGACGCCGAGCGCGATGCAGATCGCCGTGATGCCCTTCTCGAGCACGTAGGAGATGCCCACGATAAGCAGGATCGAGGGGACCGAGGAGATCACCGAGTACAGCCACACCACGAAGGCGTCCACCCGGCCCCCGTAGTAGCCGGCCAGGGCGCCGAGGCCGATGCCGATGGGCAGGCTGATTCCCGTCACGATGAAGCCGATGGTCATCGCGGTCTTGGCGCCGGCGAGGATCTTGTAGAGGATCGAGCGGCCGAAGATGTCCGTTCCGAGGAGCTTCGCGAAGGACAGCGAAGGGGGTTCGTACTTCTCTCCCACCCGCTCCTGCATGTCGGGCAGCAGTCCCGCGTAGCCGAGCAGGGTGACCGCGACGTAGAGTGCGATGACGGCGAAGGAGATCACCGCCAGGCGGTCGCGGCGCAGGGTGCGCCAGGCGCGTCGGAGCAGGCTGTCGCCCCGAACGACGACCTCCTCCGCTGCGAAGCCTTCCGCCGCCGCGCTCACGAGAGCTGCACCCGCGGATCCACCCAGGCGTAGAGGAGGTCCGTGACGAGGTTGAAGACCGTGTAGGCGATGGCGATCAGCACCGTCAGCCCCTTCAGGATCGGGAAGTCACCCGTGTTGATCGCGTTGATCATGATGTCGCCCACCCCCGGAATGCTGAAGAAGCGCTCCATCAGGAAGGCGCCCAGGATCAGGAAGGGGATGCTGATCACCACGTGGGTGAGGATCGGGATCAGCGCGTTCTTGAGGATGTGCCGGAAGATGACGGCACTCTCGGAGGCGCCCTTCGCGAAGGCCGTGCGTACGTAGTCGGCCTTGGTCTCGTCCAGGAAGACCGTCCGGTAGATGCGGATGTCGGGCCCGGCGCTGACGACGATGATGATGATCCAGGGCAGGAAGAGGTACTGCAGCCCGGACCAGCCGCTCTCGTACCCGTTGATGGGGAAGAGGCCGGCCTCGTAGGCCAGCAGGTACTGGAAGGCGATGATGTAGACGAGGTAGGAGATGCTCATCGAGCCGACGAAGAGCGCGGTCGAGATGCGGTCGAGCCAGCTTCCGCGGAAGTAGGCGATCAAGAGGCCGATGGCGATGTTCGTGAGGGTCCCGAGCAGGAAGGGGAAGACCGTCAGCGACAGGGAGACGAGGGCGCCCTGCTGGAACTTCTCCATCAGCTTCTCGCCCGTGTTGAAGGAGCGCCCGTAGTCGAAGCTCACGATCTGCACCAGGAAGTCGAGGAACTGCTTCCACAGCGGCTGGTCGAGGCCCCATTCGGCGCGCAGCTCGGCCAGCGCCTCGGGGGTGGCGTGCTGGCCCAGCGCGACCCGGGCGGGGTCCTCGCCCACCGATGTGAAGAGGACGAACACCAGCGCCGCGACCCCGATCACGATCGGGATCATCTGCAGCAGGCGTCGAATGACGTAGGCGCCCATCAGGGGGCCGGCGCCTCCGCGGCCGGCATCGCCTCGGCCTTCTTGTCGAGGAACTTGTAGGGCTTGTCGATCAGCATGTGCCGCTTCATGTTGAGCACGTCCTTCTGGTAGATTCCGAAGGCGATCGAGTTGAAGCGGAGCAGCAGGGGCACCTCGTCCTTCATGATCTGGGCCATCTCGGCGAAGAGGGCGAAGCGCTCGGGCCCGTTCTCCATGTACCGGGTGCGCTCGTAGAGGGCATCGAACTCTTCGTTCGAGAAGGTGCTGCTGTTGGGACCCGGGGTGCGGTTGGGGCCGTAGACGAGCTGGAAGAAGTTCTCCGCGTCGGGGTAGTCGGCCTGCCAGCCCGCCGAGGCGATCTGGAAGTTGCTCGACTCGAGCTTCTTCAGGAAGGCCGAGAAGGTGTTGAAGCTGGCCTTGGCGCGGATTCCCACCTCGGCGAGCTCGTTGCGGATGAACTCGAAGCCCTGCCGCGCGTCCTTGGTGGCGGCGCGGTACTCGAAGACCAGTTCGGGCAGGCCCTCGCCGTTCGGGTACCCGGCCTCGGCCAGCTTCTTGCGCGCCATCTCGGGGTCGCGGCGGTAGTACTGGAAGCCCGTGTCCCGCTCGCTCCCGGCGATGGGCTGCGGGACGATCGTCTGAAGGGGCAGCGCGCGACCGTTCAGGATCAGCTCGATGAAGGCCGGGGTGTCGACCGCGTAGGCGATGGCCTGCCGCAGGGCGCGATTCGGGCCGACCAGGGGGTCCTGGAGGTTGAAGGAGAAGTACTCGGCCGTGAGACGCGGTGCGGCGTAGTGGTGGTACTTCTCCGCGAACTCCTCCTTGAGGTGGAAGCGGCCCTCCTCGTCCTGGTAGGCCATGTTCGGGAAGTTGTCCTTGTCGATCCCGATCCAGTCGAGCTCGCCCTTCTTGAACTTGAGCATGGCCGGCTGGGGCTCTTCGATGAGGGGCATGTGCACCTCGTCGAGGAAGGGGAGGCGCTGACCGGCGGCCGCGAGCAGGCCCGCCTCGGCATCTCCGGGCGCCCCCTCGCTGGGGTAGGTCCCGTGGTAGTTCGGGTTCTTCTCGAGGATCATGGTGCCGCGGAAGGAGAACTGCTTGATGCGGAAGGGGCCGGTCCCCACCGGGTGCGACGCGAAATCTTCGCCGTACTTCTCGACCGCCTCCCGGGGCAGGATGGCCATCGAGGTCATCGCGAAGGGGAAGAGGGCGAGCGGGTTCTCGCGGGTGAACTCGACCTCGAAGCTGTAGTCGTCGAGCTTGCGCAGCCCGGGGACCTCGAGCGTGTCGTAGTCCACGCCCTTGCCCAGTTCGCGGGTCTTCTCGCGGAACTCGTCGAGACCCGTGACGAAGCCCGCCAGCAGCACCCAGCTCTTCAGGTTGACGTTGGCGTCGGCGAAGCGCTTGATGGAGTAGATGGCGTCGTCCGCCGTGAGCTCGCGCCCGACTCCTCCCTCGAAGCAATCGTCGTCGTGGAAGCGCACGCCCTGCTTCAGTCGGAAGGTGTAGCTGCGGCCGTCGGGTCCCTTCTCGGGCATCGACTCGAGGAGGCCCGGCGCCAGGCGATAGGGGCGGGCCAGGTAGTCGTACTCCACCAGCGTGTCGTAGACGTTCATGATGATCTCGGCCGACGCGCCGTCGAATTGACGCGGCGGGTCCAGGCTCTTGTGGGCCGAGCGCCGCGCGTCGGTGAAGATCTTCTTGCCGTTGCCCGGGGTCGCGGGCTCTTCCCCGCCGCAGCCGGCGAGCACGGTCAGTGCCCCGAGCAGGCCCAGGAGGATTCCGAGGGTGGTGCGGGGATCGATCGAGGTTCGTCTCACGAAGGGGTCTCCTCCTCTTGCAGCTCGTCCGCGCGGAGGCAGGCGACGAGGTGCGACGGGTCGTCGGAAGCGGGCTGCAGGGCAGGCAGCTCGCTTCGGCAGCGCGCTTGCGCGTGGCGGCAGCGGGTGTGGAAGGGGCAGCCCGGCGGCGGTGCGCTCGGGTTGGGGACGTCTCCCTCGAGCGGCTCGTCCCGCCGCTCGCGGCTGGGGTCCGGGACCGGGACCGCAGCCAGCAGGGCCCGGGTGTAGGGGTGCCGCGGCGACGCGTAGATGTCCTGGGAGTCGGCCAGCTCGACGATGCGTCCCAGGTACATCACGGCGACCCGGTCCGAGATGTACTTCACCACCGTCAGGTCGTGGGAGATGAAGATGTAGGTGAGGCCCTGCTGCTCCTGGAGCTCGCTCAGCAGGTTCAGCACCTGGGACTGGATCGAGACGTCGAGCGCCGAGACCGGCTCGTCCGCGATCACCAGCTTCGGCTCCAGCACGAGCGCCCGGGCGATGCCGATCCGCTGCCGCTGGCCGCCGCTGAATTCGTGGGGGTACTTCGGCAGGTCCGTCTCGCGCAGCCCCACGGTGCGGAGCAGGCGGCGCACGCGAGCGCGCCGCTCGTCCTTCGACCGGACCCCGTGCAGGATCAGCGGCTCCTCCAGGGTGCGCTCGATGGTCCGGCGCGGGTTCAGCGAGGTGTAGGGGTCCTGGAAGACCATCTGGATGTCGGCGCGCAGCTGCTTGAGCGCCTCTCCCTGCAGGGCTCCGACGTCCCGACCATCGAAGCGAACACTTCCCGCGGTCGGCTCGTAGAGCCGGACCAACGCCCGGCCGAGGGTGGTCTTGCCGCAGCCCGACTCGCCGACGATGCCGAGGGTCTCGCCCGCCTGCAGCTCGAAGCTCACGTCGTTGACCGCGTAGACCTGCCCGACCGGTCGCTGCAGCACCCCGCCCAGGATGGGGAAGTGCATGTCGAGTCCTTCCACCTCGAGCAGGGCGCTCACGCGTCGGCTCCCGAAGCGACTTCTCCGGAGGCCACGTAGCAGGCGGCTTCGTGGTCGGGACCGACCGCGCTCGGCGGCGGGACCGCCTCGCGGCAGCGCTCGACCTGGTGCGGGCAGCGCGGGTGGAAGCGACAACCCGAGGGCAGGGCGCGCAGGCCCGGCACCGTTCCCTCGATGGTCGAGAGAGCGGTGCCGCGATCGGTGTCCAGGCTGGGGATGGACCGCATCAACCCCTGGGTATAGGGGTGCGCGGGGCTCTCGAAGATCCTTCGCACGCTGCCGCGCTCGACGACCTTGCCCGCGTACATGATGAGCACCTCGTCGGCCATCTCCGCCACGACGCCGAGGTCATGGGTGATGAAGAGGATCGAGGTGTCGCGCTCCTGCTGGAGCCCTCGCATCAGCTTCAGGATCTGGGCCTGGATGGTCACGTCGAGGGCGGTGGTCGGCTCGTCGGCGATCAGCAGGCGCGGCTCGCAAGCGAGTGCCATGGCGATCATGACCCGCTGTCGCATCCCGCCGGACATCTGGAAGGGGTACTCGTCCACCCGGCGTTCGGGGTCGGGGATGCGAACGGTCCGCAGTGCCTCGATGGCGGCGTTGCGACCTTCGCTGCGGGAGAGGCCGCGGTGGATGCGGAAGACCTCGGCGATCTGCTTGCCGACCGTGATCACCGGATTGAGGGCGGTCATCGGCTCCTGGAAGATCATCGAGATCCGGTTGCCGCGGACCTCGCGCATCTGGCGCGGCGAGAGCGAGAGCAGCTCCTCGCCCTCGAGGCGCACGCTGCCGCTCTCGACCTGGCCGTTCTGGTCGATCAGGCGCATCACGGACAGCGCGGTCACGCTCTTGCCGCAGCCCGACTCGCCGACGATCGCGAGCGTCCGCCCCGGGGCGACCTGGAAGGAGACGTCGTCGACGGCGCGAACCGGCCCGTCGTCCGTGCGGAAGGCCGTCACGAGGTTCCGGACGTCGAGCAGCGCTGCGGGTTCGCTTGCCGGAGGCATCACTTGGACCTATCGGCCGACGGCTTCGGATTCTCAGGGCTTTTCGGCTTGGCCGTCCCCGTCCGACAGCGGGCGCCCGTCGGCGTCCACGAGCCGGATCGGGCCGAATCCCGCGGCCCGGATCCCGTCCTCGATCTTCGCGCGATCGCCGACGATCACCCAGGTGAGCCGGTCCGGATGCAGCACCGACCGGGCGGCCGCACTCAGGCTCTCCACGGTCTGCGCCCGCATCTCGTCGGGGTAGCGGTCCCAGTAGTCGTCGGGAAATCCGAATCGGACCATCTCGGTGACCGAAGCGCCGACGGCGCGTCCCGTCTCCCAGCGGCCGGGCAGGGCCAGGGTCTGCTGGTCGACCACCCGGTTCCGCTCGTCGGGGGTCGGCGGCTGGGAGCCGATGATGCCCTCGATCTCGCGCTGGATCTCCTTCATCGAGTCGACCGTCTTGTCGGTCTGCACCGGGGCGTACGCGATGAAGGGGCGCTGACCGGTCGCGTCGACGAAGAAGGAGTAGGCGCCGTAGGCCCAGTGCTTGTCCTCGCGCAGGTTCATGTTGATGCGCGCGGAGAAGGAGCCACCCAGGACCTTGTTCATCGCCTCGATGGCGATCTCGTCCGGGTTGTTCTTCCGCGGCGCGACGTGTCCGGCGAAGATGATCGACTGCAGCGAGTCCGGCCGGTCGATCAGGTAGACACTGGCGCTCTCCGCCAGACCGACCTCGGCGACGTTCTTCTCCGGAACCGGAGCGCCCTCCCAATCGGCGAAGAGCCACTCGAGCTGGGGCTCGAGCTCTGCCAGGCTGATGTCGCCGACGACCACCATCACGGCGTTGTCGGGTCGGAACCAGGTCTGGTGGAAGCTGCGCAGGGCCTCCGGCGTGAGGCTCTCGACGGACTCCTCGGTGCCGCTGCCCGTGAACGAGATGCCGTAGGCGTGGTCGTTGCCGTACAGGATGCGCGGGAAGACGCGCAGCCCCATCGAGCGGGGGGTCACCTTCTCGCGCTGGATCGCCGCGAGCTGCTGCTGCTTGAGTCGCGCGAATTCTTCGGGGTCGAAGGCCGGGTTGCGGACGACGTCCGCGAAGATCTCGAGCGAAGGATCGAGGTTCTCGCGCAGTGCGGACAGGGACACGATCGAGAGGTCGAGGTTCGAGCTGGCCGAGAGGTCCGCGCCCAACGCCGCCAGCTCCCGGCTGATCTCGAGCGCGTCCCGTCGCTCGGTGCCCTCGTCGAGCATCGAAAGGGTCAGGCTCGCGGTTCCCTCCGGCGCGTCGCTGGCCTTGTCGGCGGCGTAGCCGGCATCGAAGAGGAGCTGGAAGTTCACGACCGGTACGGCGTGTCGTTCCGCCAGGATCACCCGCAGCCCGTTGGACAGGGTCGTCCGCTGCAGCTCGGGGAATCGCGGCTTCGGGGGCTCGCCCGGCTGCGGCAGCTGCGAGCGGTCGGCCTGCGCCTCGAGGACTCCGTAGTCCGGGAAGGGGCGGACCTCCAGCACCAGGCGGCCGTCCCGCAGCCAGCGGCTGGTGGCGGCGTCGAGGTCAGCGAGCTCGGCGTTCTCGAGGCGCGCGAGGGTGGTCCGGTAGGCATCGGGGCTGCCGCCGTAGACCTCGCTGCTGGCGAGGATGTCCGACTTGCCCCCGAAGCCGCCGATCCGCTCGATGCCCCGGACGAAGGCGGCGCGGTGCTGGGTCTTCGCGATCTCGAGCTCCTGGGCGCTCGGACCGCGCTCGAAGAAGGACTCGAGCTCCTCCTGGAGCACCGCCTCGACCTCGGCCAGGTCCTCGCCGGGCGCCGCGGTCGCCCAGACCACGAAGGTGCCGCCGATCTCGCGCAACCACACGAAGGCGGCCACGTCCGTCGCGATGCGATCCTCGTAGACGAGGCGCTTGTACAGGGGAGAGGTCTTGCCCTGTGCGAGGATGGTCGAGAGCAGGTCCAGGTAGTCGGCGTCGTCGCTGCCGATCCCCGGCACGTTCCACGCGAAGATCACGCGGCCCTGGGGCACGCGATCCTCGATCACGACCCGGTGCTCGCCCGTCCGTGCCGCGATCCACTCCTGCTGGCGGTCGACCGGCGGACCGCTCGGGATGTCGCCGAAGTAGTGCTCCACCCGCTGGAGCACCTCCGCGGGATCCACGTCACCCGCCACGGCGATCACGGCATTGGCCGCGCCGTAGTAGGTCTGGAACCAATCGCGCACGTCCTCGAGGCTGGCCGCGTCCAGGTCCTCCATCGAGCCGATGGTCGACCACGAGTAGGGGTGGTGGCTGGGGTAGCTCTGCTCGGTCAGGATCCGGAAGACGGTCCCGTAGGGCTGGTTCTCGCCCTGGCGCTTCTCGTTCTGGACCACGCCCCGCTGCTCGTCGAGCTTGTCCTGGTCGATCGCGCCGAGCAGGTGCCCCATGCGATCGGACTCCATGAAGAGAGCGACGTCGAGGGCGTTCTTCGGGACGTTCTGGAAGTAGTTGGTGCGATCGCTGTTGGTGGTGCCGTTCATGTCGGTCGCGCCGGACCGCTCGAGGGGACCGAAGTAGTCGTCGTCGTAGTTCTCGCTGCCGTTGAACATCAGGTGCTCGAAGAGATGGGCGAAGCCGGTCTTGCCGGGCTTCTCGTTCTTCGAACCCACGTGGTACCAGACGTTCACGGCGACGATCGGTGCCTTGGGATCCTGGTGCACGATCAGGGTCAGGCCGTTGTCCAGGACGAACTTCTCGTAGGGAATGTCGATCTCGGCGCTGACTCCCGCCGGCTCCATGCCCAGCATCGCGCAGCCCAGCGGACCGCCCGCGGCGACCGCGAGCCCGACGACGGTGAACCACCCCGCGAAGCGGCTCGCGCCCCGCACTCCCCCAATCTCCATGACCCCTCCAAAAGGCCGCTGCAGCGGCGGCAGCCGATGGTATCGGGTCCGCTGTCCCCGAAAAAGCTCCGTTCGCGCTTCAGGCGTCAAGCGCGGCAGCAGGGTGGTCGATGGGCCGCACATGGCCAGGCCCGACTCCAGACCCAAGGTGGGAGAGATCCTCGTCCGAGCGGGGCTGATCGACGAGATGCAGCTGCGCGCTGCGCTGGGGGACCAGCGCAGCTGGGGCCAGCCCCTCGGATCCACCCTGGTCAAGATGGGCGTCATCGAGGAGGGGGACCTGGTCCGCGCCCTGGCGCAGCAGCTCGAGCTTCCCCTCGTGGACCTCGAGGGCAAGCGGGTGCAGGCCGAGGTGCTGGAGCTGGTGCCGGCGGAGTTCGCCGAGAAGCACCAGTGCGTCCCGCTCTTCGTCCGCGAGCCGGGCGGGGTCCGGACCCTCTATCTGGGAATGCACGACCCCTGCAACGTCGAGGTGCTCGACGACCTGTCCTTCCGCATCGGCATGAAGGTGCAGCCGGTGCTGGTGGCGCCCAGCGGCCTGGCCGAGGCGATCGACCGCTTCTATCGGCGTGGCGTCATCGCGCTGGACGCGCCGGTCCGGGCCGGCGTCGACGCCATGCCCGAGGTCCACGAGTCCCTGTTCCGCTCCCTCTCTTCGGAGTCCGATCCGGGTGCCTCCGGCACCCTCGAGCTGCGCGAGGAGGCGCCGGCCGAGCCGGCCCCGCCCGTCGCAGAAGCGAGCCGGCCCGTCGAGCCCGATGCGCCGCCGCACGAAGGCGATGCGGCGAGCGCCACCATCCTGCGGGCCCTCTGCCAGCTGCTGGTGGAGAAGGGCGTGATCGAGCGGGACGAGCTGGCTCGACTCGTTCGCGAGACCGCCAGCCGCGACTCGTCCTGAGCGCGCACAGACCCTCCCCGTCACCTTGACACTGTGGCCGGTGGGGGCGAGAGTGCGCTCATGCGACTCGAGTACCGCATCGAGCTCTCGGAAGTCGGGGTCCCGCGCTTCTCCGTGGAGGCGCAGGAGGGGATCGCCAAGCTCTTCGTCCTGGCGACCGTGGTCTTCAACGTGCTCGACAGCAAGCCCGTGGTCGAGATCGTGTTCCACGGCGTGAACCGGGAAGACCCGGACCGCAAGATCGAGGCCTTCCGGGAGATCCTCGAGAGCGTCCAGGTCGATGCGCCGCTGCGCTTCGAGGAATCCTCCCAGGGGCGCATCGGTCAGTCGTCCAGCTACTACAAGTGGGTGCGGGTCAGCCAGTAGAGGTCGGCGCCCGGTCGCTCCCGTCCCCGAGAAGCTCCCCGTCTCCGCGGAAGAGGTGCTCCCGCGCGATGCTGCGCCGGATCGTCTCGTCGAAGGCGGCGTCGAGACCGGACCGGAAGGGCAGGGCTGCGTGGTAGTACGCGAACGCCGAGCGCCGCAGTGCGCGGTCCGCGTGCGCGTCGGGAATCGATCCACCGATCTGGCCCCAGTCGTCCAGGCGGGTGTCGTCGTCGGGTGGAGCGCCGAAGCGGACGGACTCGAGGTCGACCAGTCGTCCGCGATAGCCGCCCGCCCCGGTCGAGCGGAGGTGGACGTGCTGGGCTCGCAGGTCGCCGTGACGGACACCCGCCCGGTGCAGCCCGACCAGCAGCTCGCTCAGGGCGAGGAGCGCGGCCGCCCGCGTCGTCGGCGAGCCCCGATCCAGCAGCTCCGCTGCAGTCGGGTCCTCGCGCAGGTCGAGGGACACCGAGACCGAACGCCAGGGGATGCCGAGACGGTCGCGCCAGACCGCGGCCAGCGGCAGCGCCGCGCCGACCCCGTAGTCCAGGAGTCGACGGCCGGCCTCGAAGCTGCGCTGCGCGGGGGTTCCGCGGAAGCGGTCGGCGACCCGGCGCAGCAGGCCGGGCTTGCGCACCTCCTTCACCACGACGCCGAGTCCGCCGGCTTCGGTCGCCATCACCAGCGAGCGGAGGTCGCGCTTGAGGATCGCGCCGCTCCGGGCCGCGTGTGCCGCGAGCGCGTCGCGAATCGCATCGACCTCGATCCGCTCGTCGCGCAGGCCGCGCCAGCCGTCCGCCGTGAAGGGTGTTGCGGGGCCCGTCGAATCCGGGTCGAGCCTCACGCCGCGAGCTTCCGGTAGAGGGCGCGCAGCGAATCGACGTGCTCCCGCCAGCCGTGGTGCTCGGCCACCTGGCGGCCGCGCTCCCCCAGCCGCGCGCGCAACGCCGGATCCGAGAGCTCGTCGAGTGCGCGCGCGAAACCCGCCACGTCCTCGGCGTCGGCGACCACGCGTCCCGCTTCCCCCACCAGCTCGGCGCTGCCGTTGGCCGCGCTGGTGACGACCGGCAGCCCGGAGGCGGCGGCCTCGAGGGCTACGTTCGCGAAGGCGTCGTAGCGGGTGGGGAGCAGCAGGCCGTCGGCCTCGCGGTACAGGGGTGCCAGGTCGCTCGCCGAGCCGACGAACTCCACGCGGTCCT
>JANQSB010000358.1 GCA_028284295.1 Myxococcota bacterium
CCAGCGCGACGCACGCGATCTCGTCGAGCGGCTCGCGGGCGATCGGCGCATGCTGGACGTCTTCAGCTACACGGGGGGCTTCGCGGTTGCGGCGGCGCGGGGGGGCGCCCGTTCGGTGACCCTCGTCGACTCGTCGAAGCCCGCGCTCGATCGCGCCGCCGCACACCTCGCCGAGAACGCGCCGCGCGTCGAGGCCCGGATCGAGAAGGCCGACGCCTTCGGGTTCCTCCGCGAAGACCCGGGCCCGGCCGCGGATCTGCTGGTCCTCGACCCGCCCCCCCTGGCGCGGAGACGCGGCGACCTGCCGCGGGCGACCCGGGCCTACAAGGACCTGTTGCTGCAGGCGCTCCGGCACGCGGCCCCCGGCGCCCGCATCCTGTTCTTCGCCTGCTCCCATCACGTCACGCCGGAGCTTCTGGGCAAGATCGTGTTCGGGGCCTCGCTCGACGCCGAGCGGCCCCTGCGCCAGCTGACCGCCCTGGGAGCACCCTCCGATCACCCCGTCGCGGTCGACCACCCGGAGGGTCGCTATCTGTCGGGCGTCCTGCTGGAGGCCGACTGAGGGGACCCGGCCCGAGGGGCGGGTGAGACAGAGGCTGCGATAGCCTGTCGGGTCCCCGATGCCCGACGACGTGATCCAGATCGGCGGCCTCGCCTCCGGCGAAGAGCCCGACGACTCCGCCGCCGTTCACGCGCTGCGAGAGCGGTCGGCGACGGCGCTCGAGAACGCTCTCGCGTTCGTGCTCGCGTACGGCGACGAGCTCGCGGGCGTGCGGGCGCACGTGGTGCTCGACGCCGCGGATCCCGCGGACGCCATCGAGCGGGTGTCGCAGCTGCAGAAGCCCGACGGCAGCCTTCCCAGCCTGGGCTTCGTCCTCTCCGGAACGCGCAGCGGCGAGCTGCGCGCGTCCGGTGCCGATCCTTCGCTGGTCGCGGCCCTCGAGTGCCTGCTGGTGCTCGCCGAGCTGCGTGGTCTCAACCATCCGGTCTGCGAGCGGCTCGTCGAGTGGCTCGGTCGGGCGCAGCGCAGCGACGGCTCCTGGGGACACGTGGATCCCGCACGCGAGGCAGAGGATCCCGCGGGCGCCCAGGCCCGGGCCGCCGACGACCGCCTCCATCTCACCGGGATGCTCGCGGGCTGTGCCCTGCGGACGCCCTTCGTGAGGCCCGAAGTCGGCGAGTGGGCCGGTCGCTTCCTGTCGGGGCTGTGGGCGCCCGAGCGGGTCGAAGGCGGGCGCCTCTCCGCGATCGCGGCCTTCGCCAACTTCTTCGCCAACGGGGGCTCGCCGGACCTGTCCGACGAGGCCCTGCAGTGGTGCGGGCGCGAGCTGGAGCGCGGCTTCCGCGAGCATCGCTTCGAGGCCGTCGAGGTCATGCGCGTGCTCTTCTCCTGTGACGCCGAGGCGATGCCCGGCGCCCGCTTCGACCCCGCCGAGCTACTCGAGCGACTGCTCTCCGAGCAGGCCGCAGACGGGGGCTTCGCCCAGCTCGACTCGGGCGGTCCCCCCGGCCGCGTCGGCCCTACCATCGACGCCCTGATCGCGATTCGCAGCCTCTGCGCTGCCTTCTAGAGCCGGCGCAGCCAGGAGCTTCCCGATTCCATGCCGAACGAGAGTCCGATGAACCTGGGCCGCATCCACGAGGCCATCGCCGACGCCATTCCCGAGCGCGAGTGCATCGTGTTCCGCGACCGGCGTCTGAGCTGGCGAGAGGTGCAGGATCGCACCCGGCGCCTCGCCAACCTGCTGCGCAGCCATGGACTCGGGTGTCACCGCGAGCGCGACGAGCTCTCGGGCTGGGAGTCCGGCCAGGACCACGTCGCCATCTACGCCCTGAACGGCAACGAGTACCTCGAGGCGATGGTCGGCTCGTTCAAGGCGCGCTGTGCGCCCTTCAACGTCAACTATCGCTACGTCGAGGAGGAGCTCCTCTACCTCTTCGACAACTCGGACGCGCGGGTCGTCATCTACCACGCGCGCTTCGCACCCATGCTGGAGAAGATCCGCGACCAGCTCTCCGGAGTGAAGCTGTGGATCCAGATCGCGGACGACTCCGGCAACGCGCTCCTGCCCGGTGCGCTCGACTACGAGCAGGCCCTCTCGGACGCCAGCCCCGCGCCCCCGCCCGACGATCTCTCCGCGGACGACCTCTACATCCTCTACACGGGAGGGACCACCGGCATGCCCAAGGGCGTGCTGTGGCGCCAGGAGGACATCTTCTACGGTGCGCTCACGGCGAACTGGAAGCCCGAGAGCCTCGACGAGATCCAGGAGCGTGTGCGCAATCCCAAGCGCGTGGTTCGCGCGCTGCCGTCTCCACCGTTCATGCACGGCGCCGCGCACTGGGTGGCCTTCAACATGTGGCACATCGGCGGGACCGTGATCGTGAACGAGAAGGTCGATCACCTCGATCCCCACGACATCTGGTCGACGGTCGAGCGCGAGAAGGCGGGCATCCTGCTGATCGTGGGAGACGCCTTCGGCCGGCCGCTGCTCGACCAGCTCGACGCCCGGGACTACGACCTCTCGAGCCTGTTCCAGCTGAGCTCCGGCGGGGCGATCCTGACGGCGGCCCTCAAGCAGGAGTTCCTCGAGCGGCTGCCCCACATCCGCATCATGGACGCCCTCGGATCGTCGGAGAGCGGCAGCCAGGCGAATCATGCGTCGACCCGGGCGGGTGAGGCCACCAGTGGCTCCTTCGAGCTGGCCCCGGGCAGCCTGGTCCTCAACGAATCCATGGACGCACGCCTCGAGCCGGGCAGCCCGGAGACCGGCTGGCTCGCCCGGGAGGCACGCGTCCCGCTCGGCTACTACAAGGACGCCGAGAAGAGCGCGCGCACCTTCCCCACCGTCGACGGTGTGCGCTACTCGGTGCCGGGAGACCGCGCTCGCATCGCAGCGGACGGCACCCTCGAGCTGCTGGGGCGGGACTCCGTCACCATCAACAGCGGCGGCGAGAAGATCTTCGCCGAGGAGGTCGAGCAGGCTCTCAAACACCACCCCGGGGTCTACGACGCGGTGGTGGTCGGAACGCCGAGCGAGCGCTGGGGCTCCCAGGTGACCGCCATCGTCCAGATGCGCGAAGGCGTGCGGGCCGACGAAGAGGCCATGAAGGACGTCGCCCGGCAGCACATCGCGGCCTACAAGCTGCCGAAGGCCTTCGTCTACGTTGATCGGATCACCCGGGCGCCCTCGGGCAAGGCCGACTATCGCTGGGCCAAGGAGACGGCCACCGACCGGCTCGGTCTCCAGCCCGGCTAGCTCGCGTCGGGCTCGCCGGCCAGGAGGCCGTCCCGGAACGCGCGGATGCGCGCTGCGTTGGCGCCGACGTCCCCGCGCCCGTCCCTGGACTTCGAGCGCAGGTCGATCACGCTTCCGCCCTCGGACGGCCGCACGCGCACGGCGATGTCGTCCACGAAGCGGAAGAGCACGGTCACGTCCTCGGCTTCGAAGGTCCCGGCGCGCGCATCCTTGCGCACGACCTGCCAGCCCTGGGCCCCGGCCTCGGCGAGCGCCGCCGCGAAGGCCTGCTCTGCGTCCATGGGCAGCGCGATCGGCTTCAGGTCGGGATACGCCCCGCGCACGAGCTCCCGGTACTGGTCGTCGCTGTAGCTGTCGGCGAAGAGCGGCGGCGGGAAGCTCATGTCCCGATCCGCACGCTGTGAGAAGGTCGGCGGGTCGTCGAGGTTCGTCGGGATGTCGTTGATGGCCGGCATGCCGCGACCCGGTGCCCCACCGACGAACACGACGGCGACGAAGAGAGCTCCCAATCCAACGCCGATCCAGGCGTCGTTGCGGCCTCCAACGCCTCCGCGCGTCAAGAATAGTCCCACTCCGCCGAGAACCAGCGCGAGCAGTGCGATTGGAATCGAGAAGAGGAGTAGGTAGAAGCCGACCATCGGGGCCACTCCCATCTGCGATGCGGTGACGCCCACGATCGTGAGGACCGGTCCCGCGATCCCGAGCCAACGTGCGATGCGAGCCACACGCGAAGACCTGGCGTTCGGCGTCTGCTCGAGGGCGCTCTCCGACAAGACCCACCTCCGATTCGGTTGCCCGCGTATGATAGAGTCTCGCCCGCTTCAGACGAAGCTTTCGGCGTGGAAGTCGGGAGGTGTGCGAGTTTGGCCGATCAGGTTCGCAGCGAGCGACGTGGAGCCGTGGCTCTTCTCACCCTCGATCGGCCGGACGCGCTGAATGCGCTGAACGAGGCATTGCTCGTCGATCTCCGGGCCGCCATCGATGCGGTCGCTGGCGACGCGGCGATTCGGGCCCTGGTCCTGACGGGCGCTGGACGCGCCTTCGCGGCCGGCGCGGACATCCAGGCGATGAGCGAGCTCGGCGCGCTCGAGGCCGAGGCGTTCTCCCGCCTCGGTCACGAGACCCTGGGCGCCCTCGAGGAGCTGACGGTCCCGACCATCGCCGCGGTGAACGGCTTCGCCCTGGGCGGCGGCTGCGAGCTCGCCTGCGCCTGCGACTGGATCTACGCCTCCCAGAAGGCGGTCTTCGGCCAGCCCGAGGTGCACCTGGGGGTGATCCCTGGCTTCGGGGGCACCAGTCGGGTCACGCGTCGGGTGGGTCTGGCCTGGGCCAAGGAGATCGTGCTGGCCGGGCAGAACCTCAAGGCCGACGAAGCCCTGCGAATCGGTCTCGCGAACCGGGTCTTCGAGCCGGACGCGCTGCTCGACGCCGCCATCGCTGCCGGCGAGGCGATTGCCAGTCACGGCGCCCTCGCGGTTGCCTCCGCGAAGCGTGTCCTGCAGCAGGCCCAGGACGCCGACGTGCGGGTCGCCCACGCGCTGGAGCAAAGCGCCTTCGGTGCGCTCTTCGCCACCGAGGACCAGAGCGAGGGGATGACTGCCTTCCTCGAGAAGCGCGACCCCCGCTTCCGCGGGCGCTGAGCCCGGTGGGCGCGTTCGCGCGTCGCCAGGCATGCGCGGGATCGCGAGCAGGACTCGGCTCGCTCGGGGCACGGGGGTGTCGATTCTCTCCGGGGTACCGTGGCCGGCCGAATCCATGAAGGTCGTCCTCACCTACCGCGTGCTGCCGCACTGGAGGACCCCCGTCTTCCGGCGTCTGGACGCGTGGGAGGGCATCGAGTTCGTCGCGCTCCACGGCTCGGACTTCCCGGGCACCGGGACGGTCAACGGCCGCGATCTCACGGGCTTCTCGCACCGGGAGCTGTGGACCCTCCGCGTCATCTCCACCGTTCGCAGCGAGCGCGAGATCACGATGCCGCTGTGCCCGACGCTCCCCTTCCACCTGATGCGAGAGCGTCCCGACGTGATCCTCGCCGAGGGGGGCTCGAATCTGGCGAACAACTTCCTCGTCTTCGCGTACGCCGCCCTCACGCGGACGCCCGTCGTGTGGTGGACCCTCGGCGCGCTCGACCACGGCGAGCCGCTCGTCTGGTGGCAGCGGCTCTTCCGGGGCATCGTGAGGGCGATGGAGCGCCGGGCGACGGCGCTGCTGGGCTACAGCTCCGAGGCCCTCGAGTACTTCGAGCGCGAAGGGCACCCGCCCGAGCGCCAGTTCCGCGCGGTCAACTGCGTCGATACCGACCTCGTCGCCGAGCGCGCCGACTCCGCCCGGGACGAGGCGGGATCGTTGCGCGAGAGGCTGGGGCTCGTCGACAAGCGCGTGCTGCTCTTCGTCGGCAAGCTCGCGCCGTTCAAGCGGGTCGAAGACCTGATCACGGTCTACGGACGGCTCCGCGCGGCGCATCCGGAGCTTCGCCTCGTCGTGGTCGGCGGAGGTGCGCACCTGCCCGTGCTCGAGGCGTTCGCGGCCTCGGAAGGGATCGACGACGTCATCTTCACCGGCGAGGTCGTCGAAGGCGTGGCCACCTACTTCGAGATCGGCGACCTGCTGGTGCTTCCGGGTCTCGGCGGCCTCGTGATCTCGGAAGCCATGGCCCACGGGCTCCCGATCGTCGCGACTCGCGCCGACGGCTGCGAACGCGACCTGATCGGGGAAGGGGAGAACGGCCATGTGGTCCCGGTCGGTGAGATCGAGGCGCTCGGGGCCGCCATCGAGGACGTGCTGCGTGACGGGCGGCTCGAAGCCATGGGCGAGGCCTCCCGTCAACGGATCCGCGATCGCTACAACATCGGCCGCTACATGGAGAACCTGGTCGCCGCCCTCCGCTACGCTGCGGGCGCCGATGCCCCCCGCGGGGGAGATCGATAGGCGGTCCGGCCGGAAATATTCGATTTTTTGGATGGGCAAGCGCCACGCAGGCCTGCCAACAGCCACTTCCCTCCCGGACGCAGGGTCCCGGACCGGGAGGAAGCGATGCGGGTTTTGCTCGGCGAGCGGTGGCAGGATGGCTATCCCGACGGCCACAGGCGGGACGCGGAGTACCGGGTCCGGACCCTCGCCGTCCAGAATCTCGAGCGCATCGACGGCCTCTACTTCGTCCGCAAGGCGAGCCTCCACACCCTGTGGAACTACCTGCGCGACGTCGGGCCGCTGACGGTCGCCCGCAAGGTGCTGTCGCGAAGCCGGGAGCGCGGTCGCAACGAGAAGTTCGTGTCCTGCGGAATCGGCCAGGTGATCGAGGCGCCGGCCGACGGTCGCTACCAGGTCGGCGAGTGTGTCGCGTTCGTTCTGCCGATGGGCCCCCGATGCATGGAGCGGGTGGTGCTTCCCGAGGATCTCCTTCGCTCGGTCGAGCTCCAGGAGCTGCCGCCGATCGCGGACGACCGGATCCTGCACCGCGCAGAGCTTCCCGAGCTACAGGAGTGGGAGCGCTGGTGGCAGCCGGTCCGGGCCTGGACGGCGGACTCCGGCCACTACCTGCAGCCGGCTGCCGCCGAGCACGCGGTGAAGGAGGCGATCGAGTGGATCCGTCGCAGCGACTGGTCCGAAGCGACGCCGCTTCCCGCGGAGATCTCGGAGCCCGCCACCACCCGCAGCGTCGCGCGCCGCTCCGCGCGCCGGGACGGCCGCGGGCGCGCGATCCTCTTCGGCTACGGGAACTACGCGAAGACCACCGTCCTCCCCCACGTGTCGCCCTTCCTGCGCGTCGATCGGGTGCACGAGATCGACCCCACGCAGATGTGCTTCCGCGCCTCGGAGGTCGAGACCTGGGACAGCTCTCCCGAGGCCGGCCCCGAGGATCAGGCCGATGCCTTCCTGATCGCGAGCTACCACCACACCCACGCATCCCTGGCTTGCCAGGCCCTGCGCCGCGGCGCGGTGGCAGTGGTCGAGAAGCCCTTCGCGACCCATCGAAGTCAGCTGCGAGAGCTCGTCCGCACCATGCAGGAGACCGAAGGGCGGGTCTTCGGCTGCTTCCAGCGCCGCTACCACCCCTTCAACGAGATGGCGCTCGACGACCTCGGCGTCGAGCGGGGCGAAGCCGTCAACTACCACTGCATCGTCTACGAGGTGCCGCTGCCCGAGCTGCACTGGTACCGCTGGCCCAACTCGCGGACGCGTCTCGTCTCGAACGGCTGCCACTGGATCGACCACTTCCTGTTCCTCAACGACTACAGCGACGTGGCGAGCTACGACCTCTCGAGCGCGCCCGACGGCACCACGAACTGCTCGGTCGCGTTGGAGAACGGCGCCTACTTCACGATGGTGCTGACCGACCACGGAAGCGACCGCATCGGCGTGCAGGATCACGTCGAGCTGCGCGCCAACGGCGTCACGGCGAAGCTCGTCAACAACACCCACTACGAGTCCGAGAACACGCAGAAGATCCTGCGGCGGAAGACCGTCAACAAGATCGACGCGTATCGGCTGATGTACCGCTCGATCGCCCAGCGGATCGCCGATGGCTCGCCGGGCGACTCGTTGCGCTCGGTCCAGCTCGGCACCTCGCTGATGCTCGACCTGGAGCAGCGGCTCGCAGGCGGCGGTCTCGAGGCAGCGCGGGTGACTGCGACGCGCGGCCTGCACCAACTCGCGCGCGCTGGGATCCAGAACGCCGCCTAGCGTGTCCCGCCTCGCAGCGTTGATTCGCGGCCATCCTGGCCTGTACCAGGCCTATCGCGATCTTCGCATGAGCTTCGTGCGCCGGCGCCACGGCCTCACCCGGGTGCACCCGACCTTCTATCTGTGCTCGGGCTGCGAGGTGGCCTCGGACCTGGTGGCCGGGCCCTTCAGCTTCGTGAACTCGGGCTGTCTGATCTATCCCGGTGTCGAGCTGGGGGCCTACGTGTTGCTCGGGAACCGTGTGGCCATCGTGGGACAGGATCACCGCATCGACGTTCCGGGCACCCCGATGGCGTTCGGGGAGCGGCCTCTCGCACGGCGGACCCTCATCGAGGACGACGTATGGGTGGGGTACGGGTCCGTGGTACGAACCGGTGTGCGCATCCAGCGAGGCGCGGTCGTCGGGGCCGGGAGCGTCGTGACGAAGGACGTCGGGCCCTACGAGATCGTGGCCGGTACGCCGGCCCGCAAGATCGGCGAGCGCTTCCCGGACCCGGAGGAGCGCCGAAAGCACGACGAGATGCTCGTGCAGCCGCCGCCGCGTCGGGGCGACTTCTCGGTACCCCTGGACCGGCAGCGCTTCGAAGACTAGGAGCCTGTCGCGGGTCCTTCCCGGGCTTCCTTCTCCGCGACGACGAAGACGTCCCAGGCTCGGGTCGGCAGGAAACGGCGCAGCGCCCAGTCGCAGGCCCCCGCCAGGCGCGCTGGCCCCGCTCCGACCAGGTTGATCAGCTTCCGGGTCAGCAACCACTTGCCCTGCATGGACGTGATGCGCATCCCGGAGTCCGCGAGGATGTCCTGGACTTCGGCCGGGTCCGTGGCATGCCCCGCATAGACCAGGTTGTAGAAGGAGCGGCTGCCGCGGAAGTTGAAGAAGAGCTTCCCGCCCGGCTTGATCACGCGGGCGATCTCGGTCAGGGCCGCGCGCTGATCGGCGACGTTGAGGAAGCGCGGAATGACGTGGAGGCTGAAGACGAGATCGAACTCCGCGTCCGCGAAGGAGAGCTCGAACACGTTCTCGACGCGGACCTCGCAACGGTCGGACAGTCCGAGCTCGGCGATCTTCCGCTTCAGGGAAGCCAGGAGCGATTCGTTGATGTCGCCGGCAACGAGCGAGATGCCGGTCTCGAGCGCGGGGATCGTGAAGCGGCCTGTTCCGGCACCGATCTCCAGTACGCGTGCGTCCGCTTCGACCGCGGGAAAGAGCTCGCGGAAGAAGCGGAGGTCGTGGTCGCTGAGCAGCGCCCCGCGCTTGTCGCTGACTCTCCATTCGTCGTACTCTTCCCCGGACATGCTGTATGTCCGTTGGGTTCGCTCGCGGGATTCTGCCAATCCGGCCTCCGAAGTTCGCGCGTGGCGATCGGCACAGGGTAACGCCCCGCGACGCCACCGGCCGGAGCCGGTGCGCAACCGGGACGAGCTCCTTGGCTGAACTCGATCGGCCGGTCTTCGTCACCGGCACGCCGCGCTCCGGGAAGAGCCTGATCTGCAAGCTCCTCGCACAGGCGGACGAGTTCCACTTCGCCGTCGAGCCGCTCTCGCTGTGGGAGGCGGGCTTCGCCTCCGGTGCCGACGACTGCAGGCAGGCCGAGGAGGCGAGCTCGGAGGCGGCCCGCCGAGCGGTTCGACGCGCTGCGGAGATGACGCGCGAGGCCGGAAAGCGCCGCTACCTGGACGATCTCTCGTATCACGCGCTCCGGCTGCCCTTCCTCGCCCGCCTCGTCCCCGACGCGAAGATCATTCTGGCCATCAGCGACGGTCAGCACGCCATTCCCGAGATGATCTACGGCTGGACCAACCAGGAGCTGCTGCTCGCACAGCGGATCGCCTACCGCAGGAAGAACCTGCGCTGGTCCGCGCTCCCCCGGCTGGCCTTCCGCTTCGTGCGCAACCAGCTGGCCAGCCGCCTCGGGGGTCGCAAGCACACCTGGGGCCCCCGGGTGCCGGGCCAGCAGGAGTTTGCGGCCACCCACCCGCCCGCCGTCGTCGCGGCCCACCAATGGATGAAGATGATCGAGATCGCGCTTCGCGATCGCGAGAGGCTCGGCGACTCGCAGATCCTCGAGGTTCGCTACGAGCGCCTTCTCGTGGCGCCCGAGGAGGAGGCGCGCCGGATCGCCGAGTTCTGCGGCGTCGAGGACTCCGAGGCGATCGTCGAGAATGCGGCCCGTCTGGTCGACCCGGGCTTCCGTCACGACTGGCGGAGTGATCCGAGCGACGCGGAGTGGGGCCGGATCCGGGAGCTCATCGCGCCGCTCCAGCAGCGGCTGGGCTACTGGACGGAGGAAGAGGCCCGGAGCGCGCCCAATCCCGCCGATGGCGCCCGGGAGCGGGAGCGGTAGGATCGATGGGCCCGACCCCGGGCTTCGCTGTCGCTCGCTGCTGGAATCGAGTTCGGATGCGCTGGCTCCCCCTGGTATCGATGCTGCTCGTCTCGTCCGCGCTGTCTGCACGGGCCGGCGAGCTCGTGATCGCGGGCTACGGCGACAGCCTGACCGGCACCACGAGCTCGAAGTGGTGCGGGAAGGTCGAAGCGCCGGACTCCTGCGACCCGAGCCACGCGAATCCCGGCGAGCGAACCCTGCCGGGCAGCGCGCGACTCCAGGCGGACCTGTCGGCCGGCAACGTGATCGATCCGGCCACCACCCACGTCACCCTGGCCTGGGGTGCGAACGACATCCGGCAGATCCAGACCGGCAACGATGCGGTCTGGCTCTCGGACTTCGAGCAGCCGCTTCGCGATGCCGCCGATGCGGTGCGAGCGGCCGGACTGGAGCCCGTGCTGGTGATCACCCTGGACCAGTACAAGACGGCGGGGCCCGCCTGCGTTCCGGAGCCCGTGACGGCGGCGCGCATCGACGCGCAGGTCGCTCCCCGCATCCAGGACATCGCGGACGACTACGACCCGCCGCTCGTAGTGGTGGATCTGAACGCCGCCTACGACTCGCTGTCGGAGGCCACGAAGTGTCCGGGCAACTACCTGGACGGCCTCTACAGCGATCACGTCCATCAGACCGACGCCGGGTACCTCTTCATGCGGGACGTCTTCCTGGAGGCGATCGCCGTCCCGCAGCTTCCCGGCGTTCCGCCGGGACTGGTGATCGCGCTGCTCGGGATCCTCGGAGCCTGGAGCGCCGCCCGGCGCGACTAGCTCCCGGCGAAGCCCCCGACGTAGGGCAGGCTCTCGGCCGTGCGGGCCACGTCGTCGGCTCCTTCCAGGAGCATGCCCGTGGCATCCCAGGTTCCCTCCAGGAGCTGCTGGCGGGTCCCGTCCGGAATCTCGCACGCGACCGTTCCGGCGCGGGAGCGGACCGTCCGGGCCGTGACGTCCAGCGCCACCTCCTGCTCGGGGTCGAGCTCCACGCTGCCCATCAGGGCCTCGAGGTCGCTCTCGGGAAGGGTCGCGCACACCAGCCCCAGCGCCGTGCAGTTGCCCGCGAAGATCTCCGCGAAGGAGGCGCCGATGAAGGCGTCGAAGCCGAAGCGCATCAAGGCCTGGGGCGCGTGCTCGCGCGAGGACCCGCAGCCGAAGTTCTTGCCCACGACCAGGATGCGGGCGCCGGCATAGCGGTCGTCGTCGAGCGGGTGGTTTCCCTTGGCGGCCAGACGGTCGTCCTCGAACGCGTGCTCGCCGACCGAATCGAAGCTGACCACCTTCATGAAGCGAGCCGGGATGATGCGGTCGGTGTCGATGTCGTCCCCGCGCAGCACACAGGCGCGGCCGGTGACGGTGTCGATGGAGGAGCGTGCCATGGTCTTCTTCCTTCTCGCGATTCGCCGTCGGGTCGTGCGCGCTACAGGAGCTCGCGTACGTCGACCACCTTTCCATGGATGGCCGCCGCGGCCACCATCGCCGGCGACATCAGCAGGGTCCGGCCGGTGGGCGAGCCCTGGCGTCCCTTGAAGTTGCGGTTGCTCGAGGAGGCGCAGATCCCCCGTCCCTGGAGCTTGTCGGGGTCCATCGCGAGGCACATCGAGCAGCCGGGCTCGCGCCACTGGAAGCCGTGGGCGCGGAACACCTCGTGGAGGCCCTCGGCCTCGGCCTCGCGCGCGACCCGAGCGCTGCCCGGCACCACCAGAGCGCGGACCCCGCTCGGCACCTGGCCCTTCTGCGCCACCCGCGCCGCCTCGCGCAGGTCGGAGATGCGGCCGTTCGTGCAGGAGCCGATGAAGGCCACGTCGATCGGGGTTCCGGCGATGGGCTCCCCGGCCTTCAGCTCCATGTACTCGAGCGCCTCGGCGACCGACGCGCGCTCCTCGTCGGGCGTGTCGTTTATCTTCGGCACCTTCTCGTCGACGCCGATGTTCTGCCCCGGATTGATGCCCCAGGTGACCGAGGGCGCGATCTTCGCGGCATCCACCTCGACCCGGTCGTCGTAGTGGGCGCCCGGCTCGCTCGCGATCCCGCGCCACCATTCCACGGCGCGCTCGAAGGCTTCGCCCTGGGGCGCGTAGGGCCGACCGCGCAGGTACTCGTAGGTGGTCTCGTCGGGATTCACGTAGCCGCAGCGCGCGCCGCCTTCGATCGACATGTTGCAGACGGTCATGCGCTCTTCGAGGGTCATGGCGTCCAGCACCGGGCCCGCGTACTCGTAGGCGTACCCGACGCCGCCGTTCACACCGAGCTGGCGGATGATCGCGAGGGTCACGTCCTTGGCGTAGACACCGGGTCCCCGGGCACCCGTCGTCTCGATGCGCCGGACCTTCAGCCTCGACATCGCGAGGGTCTGGGTGGCCAGCACGTCGCGCACCTGGCTGGTGCCGATCCCGAAGGCGATCGCTCCGAAGGCGCCGTGGGTCGAGGTGTGCGAGTCGCCACAGGCGATGGTCGAGCCCGGTAGCGTGATGCCCTGCTCGGGACCGATCACGTGCACGATGCCCTGACTGCCGCTGGCAGCGTCGAAGAGCTCGATCCCGTGCTCGCGGCAGTTGCGCTCGAGCTCGGTCATCATGGCCTCGGCGAGCTCGTCCGAGAGCGGTCGCACCTGGCTGTCGGTGGGGATGATGTGGTCGACGGTGGCGAAGGTGCGGCCGGGGAAGCGCACCGGCAGGTCGCGCTCCCGCAGCATCGCGAAGGCCTGGGGGCTCGTGACCTCGTGGACCAGGTGGGTCCCGATGAAGAGCTGGGTCTGGCCGCTCGGCAGCTCGCGGACGCGATGCGCCTCCCAGACCTTGTCGAAGAGGTTTCGGGGGGTGTTTCCCATCGTCTGTGGATCCGTTCGGAGGGAGGCCTGGCCCGGCCTCGGCCGACCACGGCCGGGCCATTGGAAAGCTCAGCGAATGCGGGGGGATAGCACGGTCGAAGCGCGTCCGCCCCCGTGGTAGGGTCGGGCTCGTCGGGGTGTAGCTCAGTGGCTAGAGCCTGAACTTTGGGGGTTCAGCGTCGTGGGTTCGAATCCCACCACCCCGACCAGGTTTCGGAGGTGCATCCATGTCGACCCGAACTCTCGCCGCGCTCGTGCTGGGGGCCGTGCTCGTCGTCCTGGCCGCCGTCGCGCAGGGTGGCGGCGACCTCGACGGGGACGGGGTTCCCGACGACGCCGACAACTGCGTGCAGGTTCCGAACGGGCCCGCCAAGGCGACCTGGGAATGCTCGGACCAGGAGGACGGCGACCGCGATGGCTACGGGAACGCCTGCGATACCGACACCGACAACGACGGTGGCGCGTCGCTGATCGATCTGAGTGCCACGATCGAGAAATCCGCCGTCGTTTCCACCGACCCGAACTTCGACTTCGACTGCGACGGCGGGGTCTCCCTGCGCGACGTCTCGATCGTGCTCGCGGACACCTACGTCGGCCTGCTTCCCGGACCGTCGGGTCTCGCATGCGCCGGGACGATCCCCTGTCCCTGACGGCCTGCGAGTCCTGCGACCTGCTCCTGCACTCGTTCCCGGCAGCGCGCCGGTCGTGACCGGCGTTGGTTGGATCCAACCAGCCCGACCGCGCGGGCGGCTCGGGGCGGGACACCCACGGGCCCGCCGCTACTCGCCGTAGCCGAGGGCACGCAGCTGCTCCCGTGTCTCCTCGGAGACGTCCGGTGGGGTCGCTCCGCCGCTCACGCGGTTGGCTTCTGCGGCCTCGACGAGACCGGGATAGCGGGCCGCCGCGTCGGGCAGTGGCGAGAGCTCCGTGGGGTCGGCCTTCAAGTCGAATGCGATCGGATCTCCCGATCCCACCAGCACCTTGATGTGCCCCGAGTAGACGGCGGCGTCGTAGCCGGCGAGGCCGATGGTGCGCGCGCCCCAGAAGCCGCCTTCCGGGAGAGGTTGGCGCGTCGCCGCGTAGGTGGCTGTCTCCAGTCGCTCTCCGCGAAGCGCCGGCACGAGCGAGCGCCCTTCGTGGCCGGGGTTCGGCGGCAGACCGGCAAGCTCCAGGAGCGTTGGTGCGATGTCGACGAGACCGACGCGTTCCGAAACCGTGCGCGGCTGCGGGTTCCTTCCATCGGCGATCACGAGAGGCACGTGCAACACGGAGTGGATCAGTATCCCGTGGCCCGGATGACCTCCATCGCCGAGAGCTTGACCGTGGTCCGCCGCCAGCACGACGACGGTCCGCGGGGCTCTGCGGGACGCGCGAAGACGGCGCATCAGCTGTCCGAAGGCGGCGTCGGTGGCGTGTACCTGCCCGTCGTAGAGGGTCCGGACGGCTCGTCGGTCCTCTGGGCTCTGCAGCCACTCGCCGATCCCGAACAGGTTGGTCGTGACGTCGTCGGAGTAGCGTCCCTCGTATTCCGGCAGTCGCTGGCGAGACCAGTCGCTGGCGTGGTAGGGCGAGTGCGGATCGAAGTAGTGGACCCATAGGAAGAACGGCGTGTCCGGATGGCGTGCGCGATTCTTGAGCCAGCGCCGGACGTCGACGTTGGTCTGCCGCGCCGTGCGCACCCAGCCGTCGAACCGGCTCCACTGCGCGAAGCCTTGACGCAGGCCTGCGGTCTCCAGCGCCCGCATGCCGACGAAGGCCGCCGTCGCGTAGCCCTCCTGGGACAGCTGCTCGGCAAGCGTGTCGAACTCGTCGGAAAGGCGATGGGCGTTCGACAGGACTCCGTGGCGCGCCGGGTGGATTCCGGTGAACAGGGATGCGTGGGAGGGGGCCGTCGTGCCGGCGGGAGCCACACAGTTCAAGAACGCGGTGCCCAGTTGTGCAAGGGCGTTCGCGTTGGGAGTCAGCAGCCGGTCTGCACCGTGTGTCGCGAACCGATCGACACGGGTCGTGTCGAAGGTGACGACCAGAAAGTCGGGTCGTTCCGGCGGCGGCGCCGCCGCAGCCTGGACCGCCACGAGGGCGGGTATCCACCAGGAGATCAGGCGCGTCAGGCGTCCTCGCGGTCTCTCTTCCACACGGATCTGCGCCGGCTGGACCTGGTTCGGCACGACTGGCGAGGATAGGGGACGCCGGAGCGGCCGTGAAGGCGCATCGAGAGCTCGCCGACCCCAGTGGCTCGGCACGCCGCCTCCAGTCCTCGCCCGTCCAGGTCGTATGGCCGGGAGCGCCCTGCAGAGGCAGGGCTCCACGTGGTGGCCCATGAGCATCGCCGAGAACACCCGCGCGAAGATCACCTTCGTCGAGGAGGTCGGCCCCCGGTCGGGATGACATCGTCTCCTGTCCGCCGAGCGATTCGCCCGAGGCCTAGCGACCCGACGAGTGCCTCCTCGGTCTCGGAGAGCGCCGAGGCGTGGCGCTTCCGGGCGCCTGGAAGATGCCTAGCGCGCCCTGCGGAGCGGCCTACCCTACGGCTCGCAAGGCCGAGGATGCGTCCCTTGATCGCGTGCGAATCTTGCGACCAGCTCTACCAGACCGTTCCACTGCCGCGCGGACACCACGCAGCTTGCGGCTGCTGTGGCCAGCGACTCTACGGTCGGGGCAGGGACTCACTGGAGCGCACGCTCGCCTTGTCCATCGCCGCCGGGATCCTGCTCGTCATGGCGAACGCGTTTCCGTTCATGACGGTCTCGCTCCAGGGCCAGGTTCAGGAGAACCACATCGCGACGGGTGTGGTGGCCCTGGCCCAGTCGGGGTACGCGCCGCTCGCGGCGCTGGTGTTGCTGACGACCGTCGTCGCCCCACTGCTCGAGATCAGCCTTCACATCTGGGCGATCCTGCCCGTGCTGCTGCGGGCCCGAACCCCCGGCGTCGTCGCGGCCGCACGTCTGTCCTCGCAGCTGGCCACCTGGAGCATGCTCGAGGTCTACCTGCTGGCCGTCATCGTCGCCGCCGTGAAGCTCGCCATGATGGCGACCGTGTCGCTGAACGCCGGCTCCTATGCGTTCTTCGGGCTGATCGTCCTGCTGACGGCGGCGCGCTTCACCCTCGAGCCGGAGGCGCTCTGGTCCGGCATCGAGGACACGCAGTGACGGCCGCGGTGAGCCAGGGACTGGCACGCTGCCCGGTCTGCGAGCTGCTGCACCGGGTCCCCCAGCAGGCTGCGCGGGCCCGCACGGCATGCAGCCGCTGCGGCAGCGTCATCGGCTTCCGACGCCCGGACTCTCTGTCGCGCGCCTGGGCCTTCCTCCTCGCCGCCGCAGTCTTCTACGTCCCCGCGAACCTCCTCCCGGTGATGGTCGTCGGGCGCCTCGGGCACGAGGAGGCGGATACGATCTTCAGCGGCGTGCAGGCGATGTTGGCTGCCGGCTGGTGGGCGGTTGCCGGTCTGATCTTCGTCGCGAGCATCACGGTGCCTCTCGTGAAGCTGCTGGCCCTCGCGTGGCTGCTGGTCTCGGTACAGCGTCGGTCCTCGTGGCGTCCCGCGGACCGGACCCGCCTCTACCGCGTGGTCGAGATCATCGGCCACTGGTCGATGCTGGACGTCTTCGTCGTGTCGATTACCGTCGCGCTGATCCAGCTGGGCGCGGTCGCGAACGTGGCGGCCGGGCCGGGAGCCACCTGGTTCGCGGGTGTCGTGGTGCTGACGATGTTCGCCGCCATGAGCTTCGACCCGCGTCTGATCTGGGACCACGCGGAAGCAGCGCAGGCTTCGAGCCCGGGAGATCGAGAGTGAGCAACGGAGCTTCCGACGACCTGCCCGAGGTCTCCGTAGTCAAGGGGCGGGGTGTTTCCATCGTATGGCTGATCCCGATCATCGCCGCGCTCGTGGGTGGCTACATGGGCTGGGATGCCTGGGTGAATCGCGGCGTATCGGTCGTCATTACCTACCCGACCGCCGACTGGGTGGAGGCGGGCAAGACGAAGATCAAGTTCCGCTCGGTCGAGATCGGAACGGTCGACGAGGTGCTCCTCGCGGACGGGGGGTCCCAGGTCGAGCTCCACTCCACGCTCCACCGGCGTGCGCGCCCGCACCTGACGGAAGATGCCGTCTTCTGGATCGAGCATCCCCGAATCGGCGGAGGTGAGATCTCCGGGCTCGGAACCCTGCTCTCGGGTGCCTACATCGGGATGCGCGCGGGCGATCCGGACAAGCCCCCGCGGCGCCGCTTCGAAGGGCTCGAAGAGCCTCCCATCGCTCCGCCGGGCGACGGCGGTCTGCGCGTGCGCCTGCGTTCGAAGGAGCTCTACTCGATCCGCGAAGGAACGCTGGTCTTCTACCTCCAGCAGCCGGTCGGCAAGGTCGAGCGATACGACCTGGCCGAGAGCGGAGACGGCTTCGAGATCCACGTCTACGTTCGCGACAAGTACAAGCACCTGGTGCGCGCCGACAGTCGCTTCTGGAACGCGGGTGGCATCCAGGTCTCGGGGGGGATCGGTCGCTTCGACGTCAAGACCCCCTCGCTCGTGTCGATGCTCTCGGGGGGAATCGGTTTCGATGCGCCCCGGGGCAACCGCAGTCCCCCGGCGGAGACCGCCTCGATCTTTCCCCTGCACGCCGGTCGTTCGGACCTCGAGGACTACCCCTACAGCCACGACGGCTTGCGCATCCTCGTGGAGGCGGAGAGGCTGCAGGGTGTCTCGGAGGGGGACCCGGTCACCTACCGTGAGATGCGGGTGGGCGCCGTCATCGGGACGCGTCTCGCGACCGATTCCCGCAGGATCCGGGTGGAGCTCAACATCCGCGATCGCTACGCGAGCCTCGTGCGCCACAACACAGTCTTCTGGAATGCGAGCGGCATCAGCGCGGACCTGGGTCTGACCGGCGTGCACGTCCACGCGGAGTCGCTCCAGAGCCTGCTCTCGGGTGGAGTCGCCTTCGCCACGCCCGATCCCCCGGGACAACGCGTCAAGGCGGGCTCGGTCTTCCGCCTGCACGACGAGGCGGATGACGACTGGCTGGACTGGAAACCCGTTCTGTGGCGCGGCGCGCCGGGAGAGGATCCGAGCGCCCCGAAGAAGGTTCGCAAGGCCAGGGCGTCGTCCGCCCAGGCGGCCGCCGAGGAGGCGGCTGCGCATGCGTCCGACGAGTCGGACGAGAAGGAAGGCTTCCTCTCCCGGTTCTTCCACCACGAGGGCAAGAGCGAGGACGACGCTGCCGCCGACCACGACGACTGAGCTTCGATCGAGCGTCGGCCTCGAGGCCCGTGTGTCGTTGGCCCGCTAGTCCTTCGGCTTCGCGGTGGGGTCCGCGCGCGGGGCTTCGGTCCCCGAGCGGACCGCGTCGGGGTCGAAGCCGCTGGCCAGGGAGAGCTCGAAGAAGACGACGTGGCGCAGCACGTCGCGGCCCCGACGCCGGACGTACTGGAACTCGTAGCCGCCTTCGGCGCGCAGGCGCCGTCCCAGGAAGCGGCCGATCCCGAATCGCGTGCGGTTCTGCTCGAAGCCGTGCGGTGGCCCCTCGTTCCCGCTGTTCAGGTTCGCGAACACCTCGTTGCGCAGGGTGCCGAACCAGCTCGTGGCGCCCAGGGCATGGCTCGTCCCTACCCGGTACCGCAGGCGGGCGATCATCGGCCCCACGTCCTGGACGAAGCGCTGATCGAGGCGGATCCGGTGGTTCACCCGGAACGGCCCCCGATCCACCGAGTGCAGCAGGGACTGCCAGATCCGGTGCTCGTCGCGACCCTTGTAGGACTTGAGTCGCTGGTATCCGACGATCGCGACCAGGTCGTCGATCAGCGGGACGCCCTCGACGGCCGTGTACGAGAGGTACGGGGTCAGGGTGTAGTCGCGTACGTCGGTGACGTTGTCGTCGAAGCGTCCCCGGGCCGAAAAGGAGAACGCCCAGTTGCGGTCGAAGCCGTGGTTGACCCGGGCGACGGTCCATTGCTGGCTATCGCTCTCCGCGGCGCGGGCGAGGCCCGGCGCGCCGATGAGCACGGCCCCGAGGGCCGCGACGACGGCCTTCCGCATGCGTCGCTAGCGGTTCCGGACGCGCGACTCGAAGAGCGCCTCGACGGCCGCGCGAATCCGCCTTTCGGGGTCGGGCGTGCTGCGGAGGTTGGCTTCCGCCCATCCGTACCAGACCTCGCGCTTCTCCTCGGGGTCGATCGCCCGCACGACGATGCGTCCCTGGCCGGGACCGCCCTGCTTGCCCCAGGAGACCGACGAGGCCGTGAAGATCCCGACGTCGTAGGCGATCCAGAGATCCGCCTCGTCCTCGGCGACCTCCTGGAAGCCGCGCGCGGTCAGGGATTCGGCGATCGCCGCACGCAGGATCTTGCCGTTCTCCGAGTTCAGCGGCCGCGGGGGAACCATGCCGAAGGCGAAGCTCTTCACGCTGGCGAAGTCGTACTCGGCGTCGGCGTTCGCGCCCGTCTTGAAGGGCTGCGTGGCGCAGGCGAGGCCGGCGACGACGGCCAGGGCGACGAGCAGCGCGAGGCGGTTGACGGGGCGCGGCATCGAGGGTCTCCTCCGGGTCGGTTGCGATCGAGGTGCGGGCTCGGTTCGAGTCGTGAGTGTGCACCAGATCCGCCGCGAATGGCGAGTCCCTTCTGCGCGAGCGAGTCCCGGGTCGGGCGCCTAGGGCGCGCGGGCATCGAGCTCGGCGCGGATCCGCGCGTGCTCGGCCTCGTCCAGGGTGAAGCCGTGGAGGACCCAGGCGGCGGCGCAGTACATGATCAGGGGCAGGACTCCGTAGAGCAGGCGCAATCCCCACTTGACGGTATCCGTCTGCTCGGCGTTGGGCTCGAAGCCGAGCCCCTGCAGCACCAGGCTGGTGACCAGGATCATGAAGGCGTTCGAGACCTTGATGGCGAAGCCGTAGGCGGCGTTGTACGCGCCTTCCTTGCGCTCGCCGGTATCGAGCTCGTCTCCGTCGATGACGTCGGCCAGGATCGATCCCGAGAGCACGCCACCGGCACCACTGGCGAAGCCCGCCACGGGCAGCATGGCCACCAGGATGGCCACATCCCCTTCACCCGCCAGGGAAAGACCGCCGAAGCCGAATCCCGCCAGCACCAGGGACCCGACCCAGGTCTGTTTCTTCCCGTAGCGTCGCGACAGGGCGACCCACACGGGGATCGAGCCGATGTTGAAGAGCAGGAAGAGCGCGGGCAGGGGTCCGACGAGGTCCGGTCGCTTCAGCACGTACTTCAGCAGATAGGGCGAGAGCAGGCCGATCGAGCTGATCCCGATCATCACCACCAGCTGCACGGCCAGCAGCCGGCGGGCGTTCGGGTTGCGCAACACGTCGCCGAGGGCCCGCAGGGGCTGACTCGCTCCCCGTCCCTGGTACTCGTCGCGCTCCCGGACTCGCAGGGGTGGAATCAGCAGTAGCACGACCATCAGGAGGCACAGGACCACCGCCGAGCCCGTCGCCGCGCCCCGCTGGTCCTCGCTGTTCATGACCACCTGCATCGCGCCGAACGCGAAGATCATTCCCGCCGTGAACGCCGCGCTCTGGACACCGAAGATGCGGCTGCGTTCGTGGTGGTCGGTCGACAGCTCCGCGCCGAGGGACAGGTGAGGAATCTGATAGATGGTGAAGGCCGAATAGAAGCCGAAGAGGCCGACGCCCACCCAGGCGGCCAGAGCGCTGCCCGAGAGCGAGGCCGGCGGGACCCAGAGCATCCACACGAACACCACCAGCAGCGGCACCGCCGCCAGCATCCACGGACGACGCCTTCCCAGCCGCGTCCGGGTGCGGTCGCTGAGCGTCCCGACCACGGGATCCGACACCGCGTCCCACAGCCTGCCCGTGGCGAAGAGCGCGCCCACGACGGCCGGTGCGATGAGCAGGACGTCGGTGGCGAAGTTGAGGAAGAAGAACTGCAGGAAGAAGAGCGCAGACGAAAGCCCGACGATGGGCGGCCCCCACGCGAGCAGGGTGCCGAGCGGGAGTCCGGTCGGCGCCGACGAGCCTGCCATCGCGGCGTCCGAGGCTTCGGCGGCAGTCGGCGGCGCGTGGCTCTCGGAACTCTCGGGGGGGAGGGGCAATCGGGCCTCGGC
>JANQSB010000359.1 GCA_028284295.1 Myxococcota bacterium
GATGTATGACCAGATAGTCAAGATTGACCGGACGGTCAATCCATGGTATCCAGCGGGCGATGGCCCCCACGGACCGAAGCAGCCGCCGCCGCGACCGGACGCGCGCCCGCCTCGTGGCGGCCGCGAGAGAGGTGATGGCCCTCAAGGGCCTCGAGGCCACCACGATCCAGGACGTGACCGACGCCGCCGACGTGGGGAAGGGCAGCTTCTACAACCACTTCGACTCGAAGGACGACGTCGCCCGGGCGGCGGTGGAGGAGATCGCGCTCGACTTCGCGCAGAGCCTCGACCGGCTGGCCGCCGAGCTCCGCGAGGATCCTGCCAGGGTGATCGCCATCGCCATCCGCCACTTCCTTCGCCGGGCGAGCGAGGACCCCGTGCTGGGGAACTTCGTGCTCCGTGCGCCGGACGCGGTCGCCGTGATCGGGCGCGTCGTTGGAGCCTACCCGCGCCGTGACGTCGCCCGGGGACTCGAGACCGGACGCTTCCGACCCGGCGGCCTGGAGGTCCTGACGGCGATCCTCGAGGGCTCGATCGCGGCCGTCCTGCGCGGGCGCCTCGCCGGCGCGTTGGGTCCGGAAGCGGATGGCGATCTGGTGGTCTTCGTCCTGAAGGGTCTCGGAGTCGGGGAGGAGGAGGCGCGCAAGATCGCACGCGAGCCGCTTCCGCCCCTCGTCGATTGAGGAGGAGTCCATGGAAGAGCTCCCGCACGCCCTGCAGCTCTGGAACAACGAAGCCCGGACCTCGCTCCCGCCGCTCCTCTACGTGTGGCTGGCCTTCATGATCTCGACCTATCTGGCGTCGCTCTTCTTCGTTCGTCGCGAGTCGGGCGCGCGCTGGGTGATCGCCGGGTTGCTGGCCAGTCACGCACTCGTCGCGGTGCTCGAGCTCGGTGGTCTCGCGACCATGCGCAAGGGCCTCGTGTCGCTGACCCACGTGCTCGCCTGGACTCCCGCCCTCGTCGTCGTGGCGCGCGGGCTGGCGAAGAACTCCGTGCAGTCCTGGTACGGCGTGTGGTGCCGGACGCTCGTTGCCGTGATGACGATCGCCCTGATCTTCGCCTACCGGGACGCGGGTGCGTACCTGTACTACTGGGCGCGCGGGCACCCGGTGTTCTCCTGAAGCCCGGGCAGGAATCCGGGGAGGAGCGAGCCATGGATCTCGATCGACGAACCCTGCTCCGGGCCGGTCTGTGGGGCTCCGCGCTCCTGGGCGCCAACACCCTCGGCCTGTCCAGGCCCGCGGAGGCGGCGGGCCCGACCCCGTTCAGGCGCATCGCGGTCGAGGAGGAGTTCAGCACCCTCGAGCTGCTCCTCGCCCAGCGCAAGGTCCTGGCGGAGAACCCGCCGGACGAGCCCGGCTTCACCCGCTTCTGGGGCACGATGGCGGACAGCCTCGGGATCTGGGGCGTGGTCCAGGAGCTGGTCGGGCTGCCCGGCTCGCGGGGTCTGATGCGCGCCTTCGACCTCGGGGAGGGGCGCATCGAGGCGATGGACGCGGCCGGGATCGACATGCAGGTCCTCCAGCTGACCTCTCCCGGCGTGCAGATCTACGACGCCGCGCAGGCCGGCGACCTGGCCCAGTCCACCAACGAGCGCCTCGCCGAGGCCGTGCGCGCGCATCCGGATCGCCTCGCGGGCCTGGCGACGATCGCGCCCCAGGACCCGGCCGGTGCGGCCCGGGAGCTCGAACGGGCCGTGACGACCCTCGGCCTGAAGGGGGGCCTGATCAACTCGCACACCCGGAACGAGTACCTCGACGACCCGAAGTTCTGGGTCATCTTCGAGAAGGCGCAGGAGCTGGACGTTCCGATCTACATCCACCCGCGGGTTCCGGCGCGGGACATGGTGAAGCCCTTCCAGGAGTACTTCGGCCTCGAAGCGGCCGCGTTCGGCTTCCCGATGGACGCCAGCCTCCACGCTCTCCGCTTGATCCTGAGCGGAGTCTTCGACGACTACCCGCGGCTCCAGATCGTACTCGGACACATGGGGGAGGGGCTTCCCTTCTGGCTGCCCCGCATCGACAAGAAGATGGCGCTGTTCGCGAGCGTCAAGGAGCCCAGGCGGAAGCTCGAGAAGCCGCCCAGCCACTACTTCCTCGAGAACTTCCACATCACGACGAGCGGCATGAACTACCACGCGCCCATGAAGCTCGCCCACGAGGTGCTGGGGCCGGAACGGGTCCTGTTCGCCGTCGACTACCCGTTCGAGGAGAACGAGGATGCCGTTCGGGCCATGGACGCGGCCCCGTTCAGCGACGCCGACAAGGTGAAGATCTACCAGACCAACGCCGAGCGGGTGTTCAAGCTGTCGGAGCGCGCCGGACCCGGTGCTTGACGGTCGCCGTCTTCAGCGGTGTGATTCCGCGGGATGAAGATCATCATCGCCCGGATCCGCGTGAAGGACGAGCACTGGGAGGAGGCCCAGCGGCTCGCGGAGGCCCACAGCCAGGCCTCCCGCGAAGAGCCCGGATGCATCTCCCACGACTGGTTCCCGCATCCGTCGGAGACCTGCACGATCTTCTTCTTCGAGCAGTGGCGGGACCAGGCCGCGATCGACGAGCACTTCGGAAGGCCCCACTCCGCGCGCCTGGTGACCGCCTTCCGCGAGTGGGCCCGACCGCCGCTCGGGCTGCAGATCCTGGACGCGGCCGAGGTCCAGGAGATCGGGCTCTAGAAGTCCCGCCGACCGGGTCGGTGGGAGCCCGAGCCGCTAGCCCTCGTGGTGGTGGTGGTCGTCGGCTTCCGCGTCCCCATCGGGGTGGTGGTGGTGCTCGTGCTCCGAGTCGTGTCCATCGGAGCCGTGGTGGTGTTCGTGCTCGCTCGCGTGCCCGTCCGAGCCGTGATGGTGTTCGTGCTCGTTCGCGTGCTCGTCCGAGCCGTGATGGTGCTGGTGCTCGTCGGCGTGGCCGTCCGCTCCGTGATGGTGATCGTGATGGGAGTGGGGATCACTTGCGGGCGGATCGCTCGTCCACGCGCAGGCGCCGAGGGCCAGGATCGAGGCGAGCGAGGTGAAGGTCACAAGGGACCGAGTCAGGGGGTGCGCCACGGAGAAGCTCCTCATCTTCGAACGCCTCGGAGAGTAGCGGCGAGGGGAGGGGTCGTCCGTAACCTGTGTCTTCCCACCGCTCTCGGTCTTCCGGAACTCGGGCGTCCTGATGCCCGCCGCCAGCATCGTCCAGGCGCTCGTGGCGCACGGGCAGCCCCACGAGCTGCCGGTGTGCTGCCGGTCGGCTCAGGTCCGCGGTCGCCGCTGCCGATCGAACCGAAGCGGGCCGCCGGTGTCCGCTATCCTGTGAGGTGGCCATGACGAGTCCCTGGAACGCGAGCGCGACCCGGACGAGAGCAGGAGCGGTTCTCCTGGGGACGGCGCTCCTCCTCGGGCTCGATTGTCCCCACTGCGACTCCGCCGCGCCGCTGGACACCGCGCAGGCTCCGCCGCCCTGCCACGAGACGGAAGCCGGCCCGACTGCCGCGGCCCCGCCCGTCGCACCGCAACCCGGTATCGAGTGCGGCTGCTCGAGCTGTGAGCTCCAGCTTGCCGTCTCGTCGGCCCCCGTCGGCGAGCAGGCCCTGCTCGCGACTCCCATCGCTCGTGTCGTGGCCCGCCCGCTCGCAGCGCGGGTCGCGACCCGGATGACCGCGGGGTGGATCCCACCGCCGTACCCGGGCTTCTCCGAGCAGACGGTCGTCTCCCTGAACTGATCCGACCGCGGGCCGGGCAGGCGCCCGTGCCCGCATGGTCGATCAACCGTTCAGGGGGCGGATCGAGTGCGGCACCGCAAATGCGGCCGGCCGTTCCGTCCCGCATTGGAGGAGCTCCATGGACCGTCGATACTTTCTCATCGGTGCGGCGAGCAGCGTCGCCACCATGACCCTGGCCAGGGCCTCCCTGGCCGACTCCCACGCGAAGCACGCCGGCCACGCCGGCGCGGCCCCCGTGGCCGCTCGCGATTCGCGGGTGACCGCGTTGCAGGAGACCACCCTGGCGTGTCAGCAGGCCGCCGCGGACTGTCTGCGTCACTGCCTGGCCGGACTGGGCGCCGGAGACACGGCGCTCGCGGACTGCATGCAGGCCGTCCTGCGCATGCAGGCCGTCACGCAGGCGACCCACGCAGTCGCGGCCTCCGAGCTGGAGCCGAGTGCCCTGGGCCGGGATCTCGTGGGCGTGTGCGCGGACTTCTGCGACGCGTGCGCGTCGGCGTGCGAGCCTCACGCCGAGATGCACGCAGCCTGCAAGGCCTGCATGGACGCGTGCCGCCGCTGCATCGAGAGCTGCGACGCCTGGGCGGCCTGAGCCGAGGGCACGAATCGCAAAGCACGAAGGGGAGCGCCCCCGAAACTCCACGGCTTCGGGGGCGCAAGCCTCAGGTCGACGCGGAGAAGAGCTGCCAGCGGTCGGGCAGCCCCTTGAGCTCGTGCTGGCCCCGGTCCTCGAAGCGGAGACCGGACCCTGCAACCAGGTCCTTGACCGTGCTGGAGACCAGCACCTCGTTCGGGCGCGCCGCACCCGCGACGCGCGCCCCGGTGTGGACGGCGACCCCGCCGAGCTTGCCTCCGATCAGCTCGCACTCGCCGGTGTGCAGACCCACCCGTACGGGAACGTCTGCCTGGGAGAGCGCGTCGCGGATCGAAACCGCACATCGGATCGCGCGAGCCGGGCCGTCGAACGCGGCGAAGAAGCCGTCGCCGGCAGTGTCGATCTCTTCGCCGCGCCAGGTCTTCAAGGCCGTCCGGATGGTTTCGTAGAATCGATCGAGCACTTCGCCCCAGGCCCGATCGCCCAGCTCGACGGCGCGCTGCGTCGACTCGACGACGTCACAGAACATCACGGTCTTCAGGACGCGGTCGGGCTCGGTCGCTCCGCGCGTCCCGGTCAGGAATTCCTCGATCTCGGGCAGGAAGAGGTCGCTGTTGTCGAGGTGCCAGGGCACGTGGTCGTCGCTGTCGAACTCCACGATCCGGGCGCCCGCGATGTGCTCCGCGAGGTAGCGACCGCCCGCCACCGGGCAGGCCCGGTCCCCCTTCGAGTGGAGGACCAGGGTCGGGACGCTGATGGAGCTGAGCACGTGTCTCGCGTCGGTCTCCTCGAGCAGGGCGAAGAGCCGGCGAGCGTCGCGCGGTGACACCGAGTTCCGCTCGAGGCGTGCCCAGGCCCGGACGACTTCGGGGTCGTCCTTCGAGCTGGGCGTGAGGACGCGGGCCGAGAGACCGGTTCCCCAGCTCTCCTCGACGCGGTCGAAGAACGCTGCCAGCGACTCCCGTGTCGCGGATCCCTCGTAGTCGTTTCCGACGAACGCAGCGGTCGTGTTGGCGAGGATCAGCGAGTCGGTTCGCTCCGGGTAGGTGGCTGCGTAGAGCAGGCACATCGGACCCGCCTCGGAGATGCCCAACAGCGAGGCGCTCTCGCTCCCGACGGCGTCCATGGTCGCGCGGACGTCGTCCATGCGCTGCTCGAGGGTGGCCGGGCCGCCGATACGATCCGAGAGGCCGGTGCCGCGCCGGTCGATCCGGATCAGGCGGCAGAACGATGCGAGCCGCTCCATGAACTGGCGGCAGCTCGGGTCCTGCCAGAAGACCTCCAGGTGCGAAACCCAGCCCGGCACCAGCAGGAGGTCGCGGGGGCCGTCGCCGATCACCTGGTAGGCGATCGACACCTCCCCGCTGCGCGCATAGTGGATCTCCGGATCCATCGCGCTCTACGGTAGCCGAGGCCAGCGAATCGACCCTCACCGGCTCGTCGAGACGATCTCTAGTGCTTGAGCCAGCGCGCGTCGCTCACGAGGCAGATCCCGCCGGTCCTCTTCAGCACGGGCCGCACGGCCTCGACGAAGTCCATCACCTGCTCTTCCGGCGTCGCGATCACGAAGACGACGTTCTGGAAGGTATCGGAAAGACCGTCTCCGCTGCGTTCCCCACGCTGCCCCCGCCCGGCGCCGGCGTGGATCAAGGTGAAGCCGTCGATGCCCGCGTCGTCGATCAGCTGGCGGATCGTACTCTCCTGGGTGGCCTCGATGACGATTTCGATTCGCTTGACGTCACGCATGCGCTAGCTCCCCACGTTGTGGATGAGTCCGATCACCCACCAGTAGAGCGGGATCCCGACGACGACGTTGAAGGGGAAGGTCACCGCGAGCGACATCGGGACGTAGAGGCTCGGGTTGGCTTCCGGGAGGGACAGCCGAAGGGCAGCGGGGACCGCGATGTAGCTGGCGCTCCCGGCCAGGACGGCGAGGAGCAGCGTATCGCCGGCGGGAAGCCCGAGGACCCATCCGAGCCCGATCGCGATGGCTGCGTGGATCGGGGGTGCCGCCAGGGCGAAGACGATGGTCGTCGCGCCGGCGGCTCCCAGGTCGCCCAGTCGACGTGCCGCGAGGAGCCCCATTTCGAGCAGGAAGAGGCAGAGCACGCCCTTGAAGGGCTTGCTGACGAAGGGCGCGATCTCGTCGAACTCGTGCGGCTCGATCATCAGGCCGATGGCCATCGATCCCAGCAACATGAGCACGGCTGGATTGAACGCCGCCTCGTGCAGGAGCGGGCCCCAAGAGAGCGTGGGCCGCTCACCGCCAGCGGGTTGGGCATCCGGGAAGCGCTGGGCGAGAACCAGCCCCATGATGATCGCAGGGGACTCCATGAGGGCCATCGCGGCAACCATGTGCCCCCCATGGGGTACGGACATCTCGCCGAGAAAGCTCGAAGCGACGACGAAGGTCACCGCGGAGATCGACCCGTAGGTGGCGGCGACACCGGCCGCATCGACCGCACCGAGACTCCGCCGCACCAGGAAGAAGGTCCACACGGGCACGGCGAACGCCATGGCGAGGCCGGCACCCAGACCGGCCACGACGTCCCGGGAGAGGCCTGCCTCGTGGAGCTCCACACCGCCCTTGAGACCGATACTCAGCAGGAGGTAGAGCGAGAGGAAGCGGGCGACCGGCTGCGGAATCTCGAGATCGGAGCGGACCCAGCGCGCGAAGAGCCCCAGCCCGAAGAAGAGCACGGGCGCAGAGAGCAGGTTGTCGAGCATGGAATGGCGTCCTCGCGCTGGTCAGCTGCGCTCTTTCGGCGTCTGAAGCTACGGCGTATGGACTCCGAAGCGCAATGCGATCGCGTTGTCACGACGACGAGGTCGCGAAAGCGGGGGGTCGGGGTCCGCGCTCGGCTCCGGGAGCTCTGGTCGGTAGCGGGGGCCGGGGTCTCAGCCAGCTCGCCAGGGGTTCGCGGGCGCAGTCGAGTATCC
>JANQSB010000363.1 GCA_028284295.1 Myxococcota bacterium
GCGCTCCACGCGCGGGGGCGCCGGTCGCGGGTCTCGGACCTGGTCCTGCGTCCGCCCGCCCGCTTCCTGCGCGGCTACCTGCTCAAACGCGGATTCCTCGACGGCAGCGTGGGCTTCGTGGTGGCCGCCACCGTCGCTTGGTCGGTCTTCCTCAAGTACGCCAAGCTGCGCGAGCTGTGGCGCGAGGCACCCGGCGCCTCCGACGCGGCCCGAGCGGGTGACTCGGATCCGGTCGCGGGTCCGTAGCTCGTCCCTCGCTCCGGGCTCGATCACCTGCGGGCTAGACTCGGGGGCGTGTCCGACCTGCCGACCCCACTCCATCTGAGCAGCCGCGAGCTCGCGCAAGCCGTGGACCGCATCAACTGCGGTGTGCTGGCCCGCGATCCCTCGGCGACCATCGTCTACGCCAACGACCGGCTGCATCGATGGCTGGGCTACGAGCGCGAAGCACTGGTCGGCCGGAAGGTGTGGAGCCTGGTTCCGGACGACGTCCGCGAGCTGCTGCAGACCGAGCTCGAGTCGATCGAGCGGGGCGACGAGCGCGCTCGGCTCAACGTCCTGCGGCGGGTGGATGGCACGACCTTTCCGGTGATCGTGCTGCCCCATCCCGAGTTCGACGACGAAGGCGAGTACATCGGCAGCATCACCCTCTTCGTCGATCTGGGAACGGTGCAGACCGCGAAGCCCCTCGGCCAGCTGCCCCAGGGCGACGTCCGATCGACCCTGGGTCGCATCGCCCTCGAGCTGCAGTCGATCACCCTGACGGCGGGCCTCGAGGTCGCGGCGGCGCTTCCGCTGGACCACCCGCGACTGTCCGAGCTGTCGCCTCGCGAAGCCGAGGTGCTGAGCGAGCTGATGGGAGGCTCGCGCGTGCCGGCCATCGCCCAGCGGCTGCACATCAGCCAGCACACGGTGCGCAATCACCTGAAGGCGATCTACCGCAAGGCGGAGGTTCCGGGGCAGGCGGAGCTGATCGAGTGGGTGCGCTCGCTGTCCGAAGAGTCGCGCTGAAGGCCTCGATTGCCCGGGTCCGGGGTATGCGAGAACATGGCTTCGCCCCGGATCGGAGTGCTCCTGCTGCATGGCCGCGCGCAAGCGACAGCGATTGTCTCCCGACGACTGGATCCGTGCGGCCATCGACGTGCTGCGCAAGCAGGGTCCGGCGGGGATCCGGGTCGCGCGTCTGGCGGATGAGCTCGGTGTGACACCCGGCAGCTTCTACTGGCACTTCCGGGACCGCGCCGACTTCCGCGACCGCATCCTCGAGCACTGGATCCAGGAGCTCCTGGAGGGTGCGGCGGCCACCGTGCGGAAGCAGGGGCGAGCCGGGGAGCGGATGCGTCTCCTGCCCGGCGTGCTGGCGCGTGCCGGTCTCCCGGACCTGGACAACGCGATGCGTGTCTGGGCTGGTAGCGATCCCGAGGTGCGCAAGGCCGTGAAGCGCGCGGACGGCATCCGCCTGCGCCACGTTCGGGGGTGGTTCGAGGAGGCCGGACTGCCCGCCGAGCTGGCGAAGCGGAGGGCGTTCACGGTGATGTGGACCTTCGCGGGCTCCGCCGGCGTCGATCCCGTCCTGCGCGGTCGCGTGATCTCCGAGCTGATCGAGCGGCTGCTCTCGGACGCCCCGGGCCGGAAGCGGGGCTGAGGCGCCGGGCGCTCAGGCGTTCTCGGCGGCCTCGGTCTGCAGCGACACGAACTCGCGGTACAGGCCGCTCTCGGTCATCAGCTCGTCGTGGGTGCCTTCCTGGGACACGCGCCCCTGCTCGAGCACCACGATGCGGTCGGCGTTCCGGATCGTCGAGAGACGGTGCGCGATGACGAAGACGGTTCGCTTCCCGCGCAGGGTGTCGATGGCGTCCTGGACGGTCCGCTCGGTCTTGGCGTCCAGCGAGCTGGTCGCCTCGTCGAAGACCAGGATGGCGGGGTTCTTGAGGATGGCGCGCGCGATGGTGATGCGCTGGCGCTGGCCGCCCGAGAGGAGGGTTCCGAACTCGCCGACCCGTGTGTCGTAGCCCTCGGGGAGCTGATCGACGAACTCGTCGATGTGCGCGGCCCGCGCGGCCTCGAGCATCTCCTCTTCGCTCGCGTCCGGGCGGCCGTAGCGGATGTTCTCGCGGATCGTCGTGTCGAAGAGGAAGGGCTCCTGGGTGACGACCGCGACCTGATCGATGAAGGAGCTCCGCTTGATCTGCCGGAGGTCGATGCCGTCGATCCAGATGGTGCCGCTGTCGACGTCGTCGAAACGCAGCAGCAGGTCCATCAGGGTGCTCTTGCCGGAGCCGGTGCGGCCGACGATGGCCACCACCTCGTTGGCGCGCACCTCGAGGGACACGTCCCGCAGGACCGCTTCGCGCTCGTAGCTGTAGCTCACCCGGTCGAAGTGGATGCCCTGGCGCAGCCCGGAGATCTCGACGGCGTCGCCTCCGTCGGGGAGCTCGGTGGGGGCGTCGAGCAGGACGAAGAAGCGCTCCATGGAGGCGAGCGCGTCCATCAGCTTCGCCCATCCCTTGGAAAGGGTCTTGACGGGCTTGTAGGTCGTCGCGAGCGCCAGGGTGAACGCCGCGATGTCGCCCTCGGTCAGGCCCCAGCGCCCCTGCAGCACCAGCAGGGTGGCGAGCAGCAGCATGCCGACGCCCATGCCCGTGTTGAGTACCTCGACGAGGCTCCGGGCGAGGACGCGGATCCGGACCACCTTCATGTAGCGCTTGAAGAGCTTGTCGGTCTCGGCGGCGAACACCCGATTCTCGAACTCCTCGCCCTTGAAGGCCTTGATGACCTTGATGCCGGAGAGGATGCCCATCATGCGCTGCACGACTTCCGACAGCTGCTCCTGTCGTCGGGCCGCGCTCTTTCGGATCTTGCGGGAGAAGAGCGCCATCACGCCCACGATGGCGGGTGCCGTGATCATCGAGACGAGGGTGAGCTGCCAGTTGATGAAGAAGAGGCTGGCCACACCGGTGACGACCATGGCCGAAGCCAGCAGGAAGTCGTTGAAGATCATGTCGATCGTGTACTCGGCGGCGCTTGCATCGTTCAGGGCTCGCGACAGGATGTCGCCCGAGGGAGTTCCCTTGTGATAGGCGAGCGGCATCCGGAGCAGCTTGGTCGCGATGGCCTTCTTGATGTCCATCGAGATCGCGCCGAGCGCATAGCGCTGGGCGTAGGTCTTGACGAAGGACGCCATCGGCATCACGAACACGATCCCGAAGGCGGCCAGGACGATCAGCTGCAGGGGGGTCGGCCCGCCGGGGTCGAGGGTGAACACGGCGTTGAGGGAGAAGGTGTCCTCGCCCTGGCGCGCGGGGAGCAGGACGTCGTCGAGCAGGGGCTTGAGGAGCAGCGCCCGGCCGAAGCGACCGCCGGCGAAGACCAGACTGAAGGCCGCCGACAGCAGGATCAGCCAGGTGTAGGGCTTCGCGAAGCCCAGGATGCGGCCGAGCATGTAGCGGGCGCCCGACTTCGGTCGGGTCCGATAGCGGTTCGGATCCTCGGCGAGGACCTTCGATTCGCTGGAGACGTCTGTCGCTTCGGCCATGTCGACTTGGATCCCTGGCGTCGGTCCCGGTCCGCGCGGCGATCGGCCGCCCCGGTCGCGGGCTGGCACGGCTCGAGCCGGGCTGCCCTGGGCTTCGGATCGGGCTTCGGATCGGACTTCTGATCGGGCTTCTGGTTCCGGAGGAGGGTGCTCTGGCTATAGCTCCGACGCGATGGCGTCGCCGCCGCGCCAGCCCAGGAGCAGATCGCCCTCGAAGCCCAGGCCGCCCAGGCCGGCGCGGTCGAGACGGTACACCGGCGGCCTCGCATTCACCCGCAGCTCGACCTCCGCCGGCCATCCCTGCCCGGGGGGAGGCTCCTCGAGCCAGTCGTCGTCGTCCCACCGGGGCCTCACGAGCGGTCGGCGCGTCAGCTTCTTGGCGGAGAACGGGATCAGGCGTCGCACGCGCTCCTCGATCCGGTCCTCGACCTCGGCGAGTGCCTCGTCGTCGAGCCAGCCATCCTCGGCGTCCGGGTCCGGGATGGCGCGTGCCACGATCTCGACGCTGGTCTCGGATTCCGAGGCGTACAGGGACAGCGTCACCTCGCCCAGGCCGTCGTCGGCCGCCGGATCGGGGAGGGAGATGATGCGCCTCCCCATGCCCTCCGGCAGCGCCACGGTCTTGCAGCGGAGGTGGAGGGTGACGCGCCTGCGAGCGGGGCGCTGGGCATCCAGGAATCCGGGCCAGACCGCCGGGTCGATGGCGCGGGCGAGCGCGCTCTCCGGCGCTGCCAGGACCAGGGCGCGTCCGAGCCACAGCTGCCCGGTCGAGGACATCACCCCGGGCTCGCCCTCGTTGTCGACGATCTCGAAGTCGCCGTCCAGGGTCCGGAACTCGGCGTGCAGCGACTCCGCCCGCCGCCGCAGGATGCCGCACAGCCAGGGCGGCTCGGCGCCGAAGCCGGTGGCGCCACCCATCAGCGAGCCCAGCAGCCGCGCCCGCGCCTCCGGGCTCGGGGCGCTGGAAGCCAGGTTCGAGAGTGCGCGGATCTGGGCGCCCAGCAGCGCGGCGAGCTGCTCTGGAGCGCGCGCGGCCTCGGCGGGCAGGCCGCGGACGTGGGAGCCGTGGGTGCCGGGCTTCGTGCGGGCCACCCGCCGGCCGACCCGTACCACCGGCGCCTGCAGCATGGCCTGCCGCTCGGCCTCGGCGGCCTCCACCAGCGCCCGCACGATGGCCTGGGCCTGGTCGGGCTTCGCGACTCCCCAGGCCACCAGCTCGCTGGCCGTCAGTCCCGGCTCGCCGACGTCGAGGCGCAGCTCGGGGCCGACGATCTGCAGGCTCAACCGCTCGTTCTCGATGCGCCGTCGCTCGATCAGGGGCAGCGTGATCTCGCGCAGCACCGCGTCGAGCACGCCCTGATCGCGGGCACCGGCCAGGAAGAAGGGCTCGCGGAAGCCGGGGAAGGGCTCGGGCGAGCTCGCCTCCTCGACGACCAGCACCCGATGCCCCGCCATTCCGAGACGGATCGCTGCCACCAGCGACGGGATGCCGCTTCCCAACAGCACCGCATCCCAGCGGCGCGCCCCCAGCCGCTCCTCGCGAGAGACGGTCCGGAGGCCGGGCATCAGTCCTCGGCCTCCCCACCCAGACCGGGCACCTCGGCGTACCCTTCGCCTTCGCGATCGCTCAGATAGCCGGGGTCGAGCGCCAGGCTCGGCTCGTCGTCGCTGCCCTTCCGCTCGATCTCGCCGATCCGGTAGGCGCGCTCCCCCAGGCCCTGGAGCCGATGGGCGATGTCCTCGGCCTGCTCCTGGGGGACGGCGAGGATCATCCCGATGCCGCAGTTGAAGACCCTCAGCATCTCCTCTTCCGGGAGCTCTGCGAGCTTCTGGATCCACGGGTAGACCCCCGGACGCGGCCAGGCCTCCGGGTCGATCCGGGCGCGGACGCCCTGGGGCAGGATCCGGGGCACGTTGCCCGAGAAGCCGCCCCCGGTGACGTGGACCAGGCCGTGGACCTCGAACTCGCGCAGCACGTTCAGCAGGGGCTTCACGTAGATCCGGGTCGGCGCCAGGAGAGCGCTCGCGAGGCTGGTGTTCATGTCCTCGACCTCGGCGAAGAGATCGATCTTGCCGGCCTTGAGGCCCTCGGCGAGGACCTTGCGGACGAGCGCGTAGCCGTTGCTGTGGAAGCCGCTCGAGGCGAGCCCGAGCAGGGCATCCCCGTCCCGGATCGTCGACCCGTCGACGATCTTGTCGCGGTCGACCACGCCCACCGAGAAGCCGACCAGCTCGACCTCGCCCTTCTTGTACACGCCGGGCATGGTCGCGGTCTCGCCGCCGAGGAGCGCGCAGCCTGCGCGCTTGCAGCCCTCGGCAACGCCGCGCAGGGCCTCGGTGGCGGTGCTCTTCTCGAGCTGGCTCATGGCCAGGTAGTCGAGGAACACGACGGGCTCGGCGCCCTGCACGATCAGATCGTTGACGACCATGGCCACGCAGTCGATGCCGATGGTGTCGAAGCGTCCCACCTGCGCGGCGAGCTTCAGCTTGGTGCCGACACCGTCCGTGGCGGCCACGAAGACCGGGTCCGAGTAGCGCTCCGGGGTCTTGAACAGGCCCGCGAAGCCGCCGATCCCCGACAGGATCTCCGGGCGGAAGGTGCTGCGGGCGATGTCCTTGATGTCGTCGACGAAGGCTTCGTCGTGGTCGAGGTCCACGCCGGCCCGCGCGTAGGCGGACAGCTTGCGCCTGCGGGGCTTCTTTCGGCCGGCGTCTTCGGGGCTCACTGCACCTAGGTAGGGGAGCAGCGTCTCGCCTGTCAATCGCGTCGGGCCGGAAAGCTCCTCCGAGACGCCGGTTTCCGCACGGGGAGTGCCGGTCGGCGGCCCGAGCCGGCCGGGTGCGGCTGCTATCTTCCAGGCGTGATCCAGCTCCGTTCGGAAGGCCAGGTCAACGCCTTCCCCTGGACCGCCGGCGGGGCGAAGCCGTGAGCGCAGAGGTCGTGCCCGTCACGCGCGTCGAGGGCGATTCTCCCGTGCGCCACGCCCTGCGGCGCCTGTGGAGCTACATCCGCAAGAACGCCGGCTACTACGTGCTGTGCACGGTGCTCACCCTCGCCTACGCGGGGACCTTCGTCGCCGTTCCGCTGATCGTGGGATGGGCGGTCTCGGGGGCGGTCGAAGGGTTGCCCCGCGAAGAGATCTTGTGGCGCTGCGGCGTGCTGCTGGCGAGCGCGCTCGGTGGCTCCGTGCTCCGCTACTACTCGCGAACCCTCATCTTCAATGCGGCGCGCGAGATCGAGTACGAGATGCGCAACGACCTCTTCGCGCACCTCCAGCGACTGCCGCAGTCCTTCTACTTCCGCTGGCATACCGGCGACCTGATGAGTCGCTGCGTGAACGACCTGAACTCGGTCCGCCTGATGCTCGGCCCCGGGGTCATCTCGATCATCCAGACACCGCTGATGTTCCTGCTGGCCTTCGGAGCCATGTTCTCGATGAACTGGCTGCTGGCCCTGCTGGTCCTGCTTCCGTATCCGCTCTTCGTGCTCATCGCCCGGGGCTTCGGGGGCGCCATGCACAGCCGCAGCCTGGCCGTCCAGCAGGGCCTGGCCGGCATGTCCAACCACGTCCAGGAGGCGGTCTCGGGGATCGGCGTCGTCAAGGCCTACGCGATGGAAGGGGTGCAGCACGAGCGCTTCGGGGAGGAGAACGAGACCCTCTTCCGTCGTCACCTGCGACTGGTCTGGGTGTCGGCCGGCATGCCCGCCATCACGGGGCTCCTGCCCGCCGCATCCATGACCATGGTGCTGATCGTGGGCGTCGGGGACGTGGCGTCCGGTGTCATGCCGATCGGCGATTTCTTCAGCTTCGCCATGTACATCTACCAGCTCACCTTTCCGACCTTCATCATGGGTTGGACGGTGGCGCTGGTCCAGCGCGGCGCCGCCGCCATGCAGCGGATGGACGAGGTGCTCTCGATCGAGCCCTCGATTCGCGATACCGAGGATCCGGAGCCCGTCGAGCGCCTCCGCGGCGAGATCGAGTTCCGGAACTTCCACTTCGCCTATCCGGGCTCCGACCGGCAGGCCGTCCTGCACGGTCTCGACCTCCACATCCCGGCCGGTAGCTCGTTGGGGGTGGTCGGTCCCGTCGGGTCGGGCAAGACGACCCTGGCCTCTGCGATCCCGCGCATCTTCGAGGTCGAGCCGGGAAGCCTCTTCCTCGACGGCATGGACGTCGTCCGGATTCCGCTCGCGACGTTGCGGGCCCACATCGCGATGGTTCCCCAGGACTCCTTCCTCTTCTCGATGACCCTCGCGGACAACATCGCCTACGGGACTCCCGACGCCTCGCGCGAAGAGGTCCGGCGCGCCGCGTTGCGTGCCCAGCTCGACAAGGACGTCGAGGAGCTGCCGGCCGGCTACGACACGGTGGTAGGCGAACGCGGCGTCATGCTCTCCGGCGGTCAGCGACAGCGGACCGCCCTGGCCCGTGCGCTCGCGCTGCGCCCCAGCATCCTCATCCTGGACGACACCCTCTCCGCCGTGGACGCCGAGACCGAGGCCGCCATCCAGGCCGAGCTCCGGGAGGTCTTCGCCGATCGCACCGTCGTGGTGGTCGCGAACCGCGTGTCCAGCGTGCGGGACTGCGACCAGATCGTCGTGCTCGACGAGGGGCGCATCGTCGAGCGGGGGACGGACGCCGAGCTGGTGGCCGCCGGCGGGCTCTACGCCCGCCTCGCGCGAGAGCAGCAGGAGGCCGAGGAGCGGGGCGCGGGTGGCCAGGAGCTCGAGGCGGAGCTCGACGCCCTCTCGGGCGAGGCGGAGGCCCGCGCGTGAGCGAGTTCCTCCACGAAGAAGAGGCCATCGGCAAGGCCTACGACCTGCGGCTCCTGCGCCGACTGTGGCGCTACGTCTCCCCGTACCGCTGGCAGGTGCTGGGGACCATCAGCCTGGTGGTGCCGATCTTCGTCATCGAGCTGGCGCCCGCCTGGGTGATCAAGACGGCGCTCGAGCAGGCGACGGGGACCGCGGCCGAGGGGGCCACCGCGTGGATCGCCGAGCTCATCCGCGCCCCCGAGAGCGTCAACCCCTACCTGTGGCTGGGCGGCATCTACTTGATCGTGGCGCTCTCGGGATCCGGGCTGCAGCTCCTCAACATGGTGCTGATGGTCACGACCGGACAGTCCGCCATGAAGGACCTGCGGCGGGACGTCTTCGCCAAGATCCAGCGGCTCCACCTCGGCTTCTTCGACAGCTATCCGGTCGGTCGCATCGTCACCCGCGCCACCAACGACGTGGAGAACGTGGCCGAGATGTTCTCGGCCGGCATCGTCGCGCTGGTGACCGACGTGATCAAGATGGTCGGGATCGCGGTGGTCCTCTACCTGCTCGATCCGGAGCTGGCTCTCTTCACCTTCGCGGTCATCCCGGTGCTGGCCGTGGCGGCGATCGTCTTCCGCTTCAAGGTGCGGGAGGCGTTTCGCGCGGTCCGGGTCCGCATCGCCCGCATCAACGCGCACATCCAGGAGAGCGTGACGGGCATGAAGGTGGTGCAGCTCTTCACGCGCGAAGAGCGGAACCTGCGCGACTTCGAGGAGATGAACGCCAGCCATCGGGACGCCTGGAAGAAGTCGATCCACTACGACGCGTTGCTCTTCGCCTCCGTCGAGGCGGCCCAGGGGGTCACCCTGGGCGTCATCATCTGGTTCGGCACCGTGGACGTCGCGGACGCCGGACTGGTCTACGTCTTCATCGACTGGACCCGACGCTTCTTCATGCCGCTCCGCGACCTCTCCCAGAAGTACTCGGTCATGCAGTCGTCGATGGCGAGCACCGAGCGCATCCTCGAGCTGCTGGACACCGACGAGGCGATCCGCGATCCGGCGACGCCCCCCGAGCCCGCCGCGACCCGCGGCTCGGTGGAGTTCGAGGGAGTGTGGTTCTCGTATGCGGGCGAACCCGGAGACGACGAGCACGCCGACTGGGTGCTGCGCGACGTGTCCTTCCGCGTCGAGCCGGGGGACCGCGTGGCCTTCGTGGGAGCGACGGGCGCGGGCAAGACGACGATCATCAAGCTGCTGACCCGACTCTACGAGGTCACGCGAGGGCGCATCCTCGTGGACGGGGTCGACATCCGGGAGATGCGACAGCAGGAGCTCCGGCGGCGGGTCGCGACGGTGCTGCAGGACGTCTTCCTGTTCAGCGGGAGCGTCGCCGACAACATCGCCCTCGGTCGGAAGGACGTGACCCGCGAGGCCGTCGAACGCGCCGCCGAGGCGGTGGAGATCGATCGCTTCATCCGGGAGCTTCCCGACGGCTACGAGACCGAGGTGCGGGAGCGCGGTACGAACTTCTCTTCCGGGCAGCGGCAGCTCCTGTCGTTCGCGCGGGCCCTGGTCCACGGCGCGGACATCCTCGTGCTCGACGAGGCCACCAGCTCGATCGACACCGAGACCGAGGCGCTGGTCCAGCGAGGCATCCACCTGCTCCTCGAGGGGCGCACGGCCATCGCCATCGCCCACCGCCTGTCGACGATCCGAGACATGGACCGCATCTACGTGCTCCACCGCGGCCGCCTGGTGGAGTCCGGCCGCCACGACGAGCTCGTTGCCGCCGGGGGCATTTACCACCGCCTGTACCGGCTGCAGTACGGAGCCGGCGATCCGGACGGGCGCGGCGACGAAAGCGCCCCGATCTCCATCTGAAATCGCGTTCTGGCCCTGTGGGGCGGTGTGCCGCTTCCGGGCCAGGTTCAGTTGCGGTGCGCCCCTCGGGAGTGGTAGAAACGGGGTCGACTCCCCCCCATCTCCATTCGACGGCCGTCAGCACGTCCACATCGTTCCCCCTGGTGCGCGGCCGCGGAGGTGGATCCAGTCCGGATCGGGTCGAGGAGTCCAGTTGCGAATCAAGTCGCTCCAGCTCCACGGGTTCAAGTCGTTCGTAGACCGCACGGTCTTCACCTTCGACGACGGTGTGACGGCCGTCGTCGGGCCGAACGGATGCGGCAAGTCCAACGTCGTCGACGCCATCCGCTGGGTGATGGGTGAGCAGTCCCCGCGCCGGCTCCGCGGCAAGGGCATGGACGACATCATCTTCGCCGGGTCCGAGTCGCGCCCGCCCATCGGCATGGCTGAGGTGGTGCTCACCTTCGACAACTCGGACGGCCGAGCGCCCGCCGAGTACTCGGCCTACAGCGAGATCCAGGTCACGCGTCGTCTGTATCGCTCGGGAGAGTCCGAGTATCAGATGAACAAGCAGAGCTGTCGCCTGCGCGACGTGCACGACTTCTTCCGCGACTCGGGCTTCGGCGTGAAGGGTTACACGATCGTCGAGCAGGGGCGGGTGGCGGAGATCGTCTCGGCGCGGCCGGAGGATCGGCGCGTCCTCATCGAGGAAGCCGCGGGCATCAGCAAGTACAAGGCCCGGCGCCGCGAGGCCGAGGGCAAGATCCGCTCGACCGAGCAGAACCTCAACCGCGTGAACGACGTGCTGGGCGAGATCAAGCGTCAGATCTCCTCGCTCGAGCGCCAGGCCCGCAAGGCGGCGCGCTACAAGCGGCTGCAGGAGACCCAGCGCATCCTCGAGCTGTCGATCGCGGCGGACGAGCGGCGCGAGCTGGCCGCCGCGGCCGAAGAGGCGACGGCGCGCCTCGCCGAGCTGCGCGATGCCGCGACGGCGCTCGAAGCGCAGGTGGCCGAGCGGGAGCTGGCCATCCAGGAACGCCGGCTCGGCCTGACCGAGTCCGAGAAGGCCGTCAGCCGGGCATCCGAAGCGCTGTACGCCCTGCGCAGCGAGATCAAGCAGCTCGAGGGTCGCATCGAGCTGTCCCAGCGCGAGTGCGAAGGCATCGACCTCAGCAACGAAGGACGACAGGAGGAGATCGGTCAGCTGCGCGAGCAGCTGGGGACGGCCGAGAGCGAGGCTTCGGCGGCCCGCGAAGAGCTCGAGCAGATGGAGAGCTCCCTGGCCACGGAGGTGGAGGCCATCGAGGCGGCCGACGTCGAGGCGCGACAGGCGGCGGAGACCCTGCGCAACCTCGAGCGGGAGCGCGCCGAGGCCAACGACGCCTTCGTCGAGGTCCTCACGGCGACCGCGCGCGCCGAGGATCGGCTGTCGACCGCCGAGGACCGGCGCGCCGTCCTCGACCAGCGGCTGCGCAGCGTCGACCAGCAGCTCGAGGTGAGCCAGAACGCCGTCGCCGAGGTCGGACGCGACCAGAGCCAGCTGCAGGAAGGGCTCCGGGGGCTGCTGCGCGAGCGCGATCGCCTGCAGGAGCACCTGCTCAAGGCCATGCAGCGCCACGAGAAGCTGGTCGAAGCGGAACGCACGAGCGGCGAGGAGCTGGTCGCGGTTCGCGAGAAGCTCGAGTCGCGGCGCGCCCGCTTCTCGTCCCTGTCCGAGGTGATCGAGAGTCGGGAGGACGTCGGAGCCGCGACCCGGCATCTCCTGGAGCAGTCCGACGAGACGCGACAGCGGCTGGGGCTGCGGGGGATGGTCCGCGATCTGATCCAGAGCGACCCGGACGTCGAGTCGGCGGTGGAGGCGGTGCTCGCCGACCGGGCAGACGCACTGGTGGCCGAACGCAGCGAGGGCGCCGTGGCGGCCCTCCGCGAGCTGCGCGGCAGTGGCGCGGGGCGCGGTGTCATCGTCGTCGAGCCCGTCGAGCCGAGCGCCACGGGAATCGTCCCCCTCGGCGTGCCGCTGCTCGAGCGGGTGCGGGTTCCGACCGGCTTCGAGGGAATGGCCCGGGCGCTGCTCGGGGACGTCTACCTCGTCGACGATCTCTCCGAGGCCACCTCGAACTACGCGCACTCGGCCCGGCTTCCGGCGACCTTCGTGACGCGCGAGGGAGACGTGGTGTCGCCCGACCGGACGCTCCGTGGCGGGGGCGAGTCGGCCTCGAGCGGCATGCTCGGTCGCATGCGGGAGGTGCGCGAGCTCGAGTCGGAGATCGTCGGGCTGGAAGCGGCCTGCGAGGACGCCCAGGCGGCGCGGACCCGCGCGGAAGCGGACCGCGTCGCGGCCGGCGAGGAGCTCGAGAACCTGCGCAACCGCCAGCACACCGCCGCTCTGGCCGTGGCCAACCACGAGAAGGACCTCGAGCGCGCCTCGGAGCGCGCCAAATCCCTGGGCGAGGCCCAGGAGAGTCGCTCGGGAGAGCGCTCGGAGCTTCTGGCGGAGAGCGAGGCGCTCGTCCTCGAGGTCGATCGCCTGCATCAGGAGATCGAGCAGCTGCGCGGGGATCGCGGCCAACGACAGCGCAACCTCGACGAGGTCGGTCTGCGCATCTCCGCGGCCGGTCGCGAGCTGACCCGATTCGAGAACCGCGCCACCGAGCTCAAGGTCGCGCACAACGGGCGGGTCGAGCAGCAGACCCGGTTGCGCGAAGGCGCCGAACGGGCCGCGCAGGCCGCGCGCGAGACCGCCGAGTGGATCGAGCGCCGCGAACGCGAGATCGAGACCGCCTCCGAGCGCCGCGCGCTGCTGGTCGGGCAATCGCAGGAAGCCGAGCAGGCCCTGGCGGGCCATCTCGAGCGGGAGGAGAGTGCCCGGCTCGAGAGCGAGCGCCTGCGCGAGAGCTACGAGCGCGAGGCCGGCGACCTTCGCGGTCTCGAGGACGCGCTCCGCGATCTGCGGGCCGACCTGAACCGGAGCCGGGAGCAGGCCGCGGCGGCCGACATGACCGCCAAGGAGAGCCAGCTGCGCCTCGACCACCAGGACGAGGCGGTACGCGAGAAGTGGCAGATCGAGCTGGCGACCTGGACCCTGCCGCCGCTCGAGGAGGAGAGCCCGGAGCCGGAGATCGTCGACCACCAGGCACAGGCGGACGACGCGACACCGGAAGGCGATGCGGAGGCGGCGGCCGGCGACGAGGAGGTCCCCGAGGAGGACGCCCTCGGGACCGCGCAGGTGGCGCGCGACGCGCGCAAGAACGCGGAGCTCGCCCGAAGGCCCGTCGCCGAGCGCAAGAGCGAGCTCGAGAAGATCCGCCGCAGCATCCACTCGCTGGGCGACGTGAACGTCGGCGCCATCGAGGAGCACGAGGAGCTGGCCGAGCGCTTCCGCTTCCTCTCCGAGCAGAAGGAGGACCTGGACGAGACCATCCGCTCGCTCCAGGAGGCGATCGCCCGCATCAACCGGACCAGCCGCAGACGCTTCCGGGAGACCTTCGACCAGGTCTCGAAGCGATTCTCGGAGAACTTCCCGCGCCTCTTCGGGGGCGGCAAGGCGAGCCTGGTGATGACCGAGGCCGAGGACGTGCTCGAGGCCGGGATCGACATCATGGCCATGCCGCCCGGCAAGCGCCTGCAGAACGTGAACCTGCTCTCGGGCGGCGAGAAGACGATGACGGCCCTGGCGCTTCTGGTCGCCGTCTTCCAGGTGCGTCCGTCGCCCTTCTTCCTGCTGGACGAGGTGGATGCGGCCCTCGACGACGCCAACGTGGGGCGCTTCAACGGCCTCATCACCGAGATGGCCCAGCACTCGCAGTTCCTGGTGATCACGCACAACAAGCGGACCATCGAGGTGGCGGACGTCCTCTACGGCGTGACGATGGAGCAGAAGGGCGTGTCCAAGCTCGTCGCCGTCACGCTCTCGTAGCGGCCACGGCGACGACAGCGCGACGACTGGAGCTGTGCCCTTGAAGCGGACTCTCCCGATCTTCCGACGCACCGCGCTTCTCGCGCTCTCGGGCTGGGTGCTCGCCTGCGGGCCCCTGGTGATGATTCCCGGCGGCGAGCTCTCGGGTGAGCTCCGGCCGACCCCGACGGACTGGTCCTTCACGGACGAGGTCGACGTGGTGCAGCTGGAGACCCGGCCCGACGATCCCTACTCGGTGAATGTCTGGGGAGTCGGGATGGGTGCCCACTTCTACGTCATCTCCGGGGACGCGGAGAAGAGCGCCTGGGCGCAGAACATCCTCGCGGATCCCCGGGTGCGGCTGCGGGTCGGCGACGATCTCTACGCGCAGCGCGCCGAGCGGGTCGAGGACGACGCCGAGATCGAGCGCCTGATCGTGGGGCTGAAGAAGAAGTACGACTTCGAGCCCGAAGAGGGCCAACGCGAGACCGCCGCCGTCTTCCGCCTGGTCGCCCGTCGCTGAACGAGGGGCGTAGACCAGCTCCTTCAGCCTTCGCCGAAGCAGCTCGGGCGGACCGCGGGCCGCCGCTATCATCCGCGGCCCATGGAAGTCGCTCTCGGCTGGTTGATCACGAATCCGCTGGTGACGGTCCTCGGACTGGTTGCCATTCCCGTCCTCCTGACCCTGGCAGGCTCGGGCGTCGCACGCAACGAG